>DATIVQ010000220.1:0-13082 GCA_035465735.1 Rudaea sp. | reverse complement strand
ACCGGGCTTTGCTTCAGCGCCAGATCCACCCAGGCCTGCAGATTGTCGGGACTGGGTTTGTCCAGCGGCAGGTCGTCGCGCAATTTCTTCAGGTCGCCGAAGTCCTGGCCGGTGATCTGCGAAAGGCTTTCGCGCGCGGTATCGAGCGCGTTCTGCGCGGCGATGGCCTGGGCCACGGCCGAGTCGTGATTGGCGCGCGCTTCGTGCACATCGGTGATCGCGGACAAGCCGACCTTGTAGCGTTGTTCGGCCTGGTCGAGTTGCTTGGCCAGCGCCTTTTCGTTGGCCTTGGCGAACGCGAGCTGGTCGTCGGCGGTGAGCACGCCGAAATACGCCGAAGCGGTACGCACGATCAGGTCCTGCACCGCGGCATCGTAGTTTGCGTCGGCGCCGTGCGCGCTCGCGCGCGCACCGCGCAGGCGCGAGATGTTGCCCCAATTGAACAGACTCTGGGTCAGCGTGCCCTGCGCCGTGCGCGAGCGGTCGTGGCTGTTGCCGAAAACCGGCACCAGGGCGTAGTTGCCGCCGCCCGTGGGCTGCGGACTGATGCTGGCGCTACGGCTGTCGCTGTGCGAGTAGCCGAGGCTCGCGCCAAGCTGCGGTAGCAGCGGCGCGCGCGCGATGCCGACGCCGGCTTCGGACGCTCCCTTGTTCGCGTCGGCGGCGGCCAGCGTAGGGTCCGCCTGGCGCGCTTCCTGATAGATCTGCATCAGGTCCTCGGCGCATGCGGACGTGGCGGCTGCGCCAAGTCCCAGCGCCAGCAGCGTCAATTTAATACTTTTATACATTTTTGCGTTTCCTCGGAAGTTGCCGCTGCACCGCTCACAGCGCGAAACGTTGCGGCGGTTCGGCATGGCGCAGATAGGGCAGGTCGGTTTCAAAAAGGGCGGTGGCGCTCCAGGCGCCGCCGGCATGCGCATACAGGGTGGCGCGCTGTACCGGGGATTCCCCGGCGATGGCGAAAATCCGGCCGCCGGGGTTGATCCAGTCGTACCAGTGTCGCGGCAGAGCATAGACCGCGCCAGTGACAACCATCACGTCGAACTGGCGTTTCGGTGCGTATCCGCGCACCGCCTCGGCCGTTTCGACCTGCGCGTTGGTGATGCCGGCGGCGGCCAGACGCGCGCGCGCGGCGTCGACGAAATCGGCATGTTGTTCCACACTCACTACTTCGCCGGCGAGCTTCGCCAGGCAGGCAGTGATAAACCCCGAGCCGGTGCCGATTTCGAGCACGCTTTCGCCGGGCCGCGGATCGACGGCTTGCAGCACGCGGCCTTCGACGACCGGTTTCATCATCACCTCGCCGTGGCCCAACGGCAGGCACAAGTCGGCAAAGGCCAGATTGCCGCAGGCCGCGGGTACGAACTCCTCGCGGCGCACCGCGCTGAGCACATTGAGGACGCGCTCGTCGAGCACGTCCCACGGACGCACCTGCTGAGCGATCATGTTGCGGCGTGCGAGTTCGAAGTTCAGTGTCATGCTGGCTGTTCCGGTGCCGAAAAGACTGAAAATCATAGGCGCTGGCGGGGCTTCCGGCAATCGCAAGATCGCCCGGAACGGGGCGCCACCGTAGTGCCGGAAGTCATCCAAACCATTTTTTACAGCCGTGCATCAGCGGGGCGCGGCTGAAAAACGCGAGCCGGAAGGGCATAATGCGGCCGGGCATTTCCGATTCAAGCGCATGACCCGTTCCGCTTCCAAATCCGCCGGTCCCGGGCGACCGAAAGATCAGCAAAAGCGCGCCGCCATTCTTGAGGCGGCCAAGCGCCTGTTCGTCGAGCGTGGCTACAACGCCACTAGCATGGATGCCGTGGCCAATGCCGCGCGCGTGTCCAAGCTCACCGTCTACAGCCATTTCGGCGACAAGGATGCGCTGTTCACGGAAGCGGTGCGTTGTAAGTGCGAGGAACAGTTGCCCGCTCATATCTTCCTGGCTGACCGGAAAGGTCCGTTGCGCGAGCAGCTGCTGGAAATCGCGCGCGCGTTCTTCACCCTGGTGACCAGCGACGAAGCCTTGGCCGTGCACCGCACCGTGATCGCCAACGTGCAGCAATCGCCTCAGCTCGGATCGTTGTTCTGGGATGCCGGGCCTGCACGCGTGCAGGGCGAATTCGACGCCTTCCTGCGCGAGGAAGTGATTGCCGGCAAGCTCGACATTGCCGATACGCGCCGCGCCGCCACGCAATTCTTCTGCCTGCTAAAGGGCGAGTCGCACGCACGCATGGAATTTGGCTGCTGCGCGACGCTCAAGCGCCGCGAGATCGACGAGCACATCACGGCGACGGTGGACATGTTCCTGCGCGCCTACGCTCCGCATTGAGCGACGCGATCAGGGCGTGCCGGGGCGAAACTCCGCGCGCAGCCAATCCCCGATCATGCGTTTGTCGTAACGCAGCGGGTCGCTGTCGTTTGGTAGTGCGTGCTGCAGGTAGGCAAGGTCGCGCAGTTTTGCCGAACCTTCGCGAAGTGTCGCGCCGCTGGCGCCGGTCAGGCGGAAGTGCAGGTCGATGCGCGGCGGGTAGATGTCCTTCATGAAGCGGACGTCCTGCATGTCCGGGCCGCGCCAGGGTTCGAAATCGCCGGCCAGTTTGATGTCGTCGATGGTCACATAAAGCTGTTGTCCTGCCGGCAGCAGGCGCTCGGCGCGCCGGCGCAGATAGTCGCCCAGCGACTGTTGCCACTGCGCCGGTTGCAGGTAGCCGCGATGCATCGAATTCTGCCGCACCTCGCTGAGCTGGTCGTTTGGCGCCCAGGTCACCTGGACACGGGCCG
Source organism: Rudaea sp. (assembly GCA_035465735.1). GTDB lineage: Bacteria > Pseudomonadota > Gammaproteobacteria > Xanthomonadales > Rhodanobacteraceae > Rudaea. Next base: position 10,310 of record DATIVQ010000220.1, on the reverse strand, counting down.
TGTCGCTTGCCTGTGCCAGGGCAGAAGCGGTAAGCAGCAACAGCAGAGCCCAAACGAGACTAGGGCGCAGACGGGTTTTCATGGGTATCTCCGCAAGTGCACCTGAAGGCAGACGCTGCATCGCGGAATTTCGTCGCGCTCGCTGCATCGGGTTGGCCGAATTCTCTTATCGCCGTATCAAGTTGCGCAATCAGGCATGGGGATTTTGGACATGCATGAGATCCGGGTCAACGTAGTGCAGAGGGAAAACGGATTACTGCTGGCCAAAATTCCAATTGAAAGACGGTGTCTGGCGCCAGGCGTCCTATCGAGACCAACGCTTCCGCGCCACATGGAGACAAGGCCGTCACGCTCGCATCTGGGCGCAACGCGAACTTTCGATGCGAAGCGGCCAAGCCACTGATGACGCCTTTCGAGCAGGCTGATGGCGCATCAGCTTGCCTGCACAAAGTCCAGGACGCCTTCGTATTGAGTCTGCGCGTTTCGCCACCGGCAGTGGTGATCAAGGGTGGCATCCGCTTGCCGGCAAAGTGCCAAATCTCCGCGACGCGAAGACAATGGCAAGCTCGGAGTATGATCGGCCCGGATGCGGACGACGCACGCCCAGTCGTCCGCGTCACAATGCGGACGGCGCAATTTCGGAAGGGGACGACCACATGGTCATTGCCACCCGGCTCCTCATCGCCACGCTGTTGGCGGGAACAGCGCTTGGCGCGAGTGCGGCTGTCGATACGACCGACTACGATCGGCTCCGCATCCTGCCTGCACTCACCGGCAATCCTGGTGACCAGGACTGGCGAGCCCGCGGAGCGGTGACACCGGTCAAAAATGAAGGAGACTGCGACGCGAGCTGGGCGTTTGGCGTCGCGGAACTCGTCGAAAGCGACCACGCCATTCGACAAGGCACGTTATTGTCCCTCTCCACGCAGGAACTGCTCGACTGCACCGGCTCAGAATCGGGCTGCAGCGGGGGCAGGCCGATCAGCGCGCTGCGAACAGTGATCACCACGGGTGGTCTGGCAACCACCGCGAGCTATCCTTATACAGCGAGAATGGGGGTTTGCAGGGCCAGCACACCCGCAGCAACCGTTCCGGGCGCCGGACTTGTGCCTCCCGGCGACGAAGCATCGCTGCAGAATTATGTCGCCCGTGGTCCCGTGCTGGCGCTCATCGACGATTCAAATCCAGCGTTCAATACCTACCGTGGCGGCATCTTTACCGGACCTTGCGGCAGTGGTCCGCCCACACGAGCGGTGCTGATCGTTGGATACACATCGGACTACTGGATCGTAAAGAACTCGCTCGGCACGTCCTGGGGTGCGCAAGGCTACATCTATATGGCGCGGCACCAGAACATCTGCGGGATCAATAACTATGCGTTGGCAATCAGCAACGACGCGCTACCTGCGCCGGCAGTACCCGCAATACCTGCGTTGAGTCCATGGGCTGTCGCTTCACTTCTGGGTAGTCTCCTCGCACTGGGACTCGCGCTGTCACGCGTCGAGGAATTCCGATCGAATCGCCGGACGTCGACCCCAATGAATCGACCCAAATGAGACTTCCCGAACGGGAGCTTTCTGAACTTCAATTCCGGGACACGCCTAGCTCCATTCAGTCAGACCCTCGACCTCGTAAAGCCGCTTCCAACTTGGACGCGATTTCATCAGTCTCGCGTAGGCCGCAAGCGTCGGCCACTCCGTTACCGGCTTGGGCATGTTGCGCGACCAACGCATCAGCATGATCAGCATCAGGTCGACTGCGCTCGGTTTGTCGCCGAGCAAGTACGGACCATTCACGGTCAGGTGTGCTTCCAACCGGCCCCAGGCCGCTTCGATCTTGCGCTGCGCAGCAGCTTTGACCACGGCCTGTATTGCGGCATCCGCGGCGATGTCTTGCGGATAGAACCACAACCGGAACGCCGGCTGCAGGGTATTCGCCAAATGCAGTATCCACTGGTTCCACGCTGCACGCGCAAGCGAATCGACGGGCGGCGCCAGCTTGCCTTCGGGCTGCCGTTCTGCAATGGTCATCAGGGCGGCGGCCGCTTCGTAAAACGGGTTGCCGTCAATGAGCAGCGTGGGCACGACGCCATTTGGATTAAGTTTGAGATACGCTGGATCGCGCTGCTGGCCGGCGGCGAGATCTACCAATATCAGTTCATGCGGCGCATTGGTTTCTAGCAACGCCAAGTGCACGCACATGCTGGCGGCGCCGGGACTGTAGTAGAGCGTGTACATAGGGGCTCCGTTAGGATTGGCTACGATGCCAGTTTACATGTGCGTCCGAGCCAACCAATGTCGGAATCGCACAAAAGCGGCGAGGCAGACTGAAGCCTCCTCTTACACAAAATCTAGGACGTCCACGTCGCCGGACCAGGGATGGTGTTCGACCCTGCTCAGACGGTTACGGGCGGCCGCTGTTCGGTAACACAACAATGCGGACACGCTCCGATCAGACTGCTTGCCATCGTTGTGCCCGCGCCGTTGCGCGGTCGGCGCTCCGACTGATCATGGACACGAGGTCCCGCTCACCTGCGTCAGGCGCACGATAGGCATGCTGCCGCTGCCGTATCCCGGGAGAGGAGAGGCCCAACTCGCAACGCCGTGGTTGCAGTCGCTGAACGTGAAAGTCAGCGATCCCCAGGATGTTGCGACCACGTCGTTCGGATTGAACAAAGGCACGAATCTCGCGCCGGAAAGCAACTCGGCGGGTAGGGTCACCGTATTCGAGGTCTCATCATATGAGCCTTGAGCGTAAATCCAGTTTTGGCCGCTACCATCGGGCGTGAAGGTGTACCAGACCGCGATCGCGATCTGGTTCTGCACGAATTCGAGCTGAAATCCCTGACCGGCCTGGCTTGGGTCGTACCAATTGCCGCTCATGAAACCGCCGATGAGGCCGGGCAGTGCGCTGAGGGAGATCTTGCCAATCTTATTGGCCGGGCTTTCGGTGAACCAGATATTTCCGTCTGGCCCGGCCGTGATGCTGAACGGCCCACTGTCTGGCGTCGGCAGAGGGAATTCGGTGATATGCCCCGTCGGCGTGATGCGCGCGACAGCATTTGCCCGCGACTCCGTGAACCACACATTGCCGTCCGGTGCGCCCGTGATGCCAAACGGCACACTCTGAGTGGTCGGCGTGATGAATTCGGTAATGACCCCTTGCGGCGTAATCCTCGCGACAGTGTCGCCCGGCGGATTCGGTCCAAAACCAAAAACAAACGGCACTGTGTACCAAAGATTGCCGTCGGGTCCGGCGGCGATGTAGCCTGCTCCGAGCGCCGGGCCGAATTCGCTTGCTACGCCGCTTGGTGTCATACGGCCGATGGCAAGCGGCTCGGCATACCAGAGATTGCCGTCAGGGCCACGGGTGATGCCTTGTGCGTTTGTGGCATTCCCGGCAAGCGGGAAGTCCGTCGTCACGCCGTTCGGAGTGATGCGCCCGAGCTCGTTCCAGCTAGAATAAGTGAACCAGATGTTGCCATCGGAGCCAAGCGTGATATCGGCCGGCTCGCCATGGGCGGGGTATTCCGTGATGCTGCCGTCCACGCTGATTTTTCCGATCTTGGAAGTGAGCTGCGGGCTGTTCGGCATATAGCAGCCTGTCTCTGTAAACCAGAGGTTGTTTTGGGCACCTGAAACGAGCCCTCGCACAACACATGTGGTATTGGGCGGCAAATATTCCGTGATCTCGCCGTTCGGCGTGATCTTGCCAATCTTCCCTTGCGGCAGGTCGCCGTTCGCACTCGGCTGCTCGACAAACCAAACATTGCCGTCAGGCCCTGCGACGATCGATTGGGGCCTGGCGTCGGCAGTCGGTAGCGCGTATTCGACGACTTGCGCATGGGCGTCCGCGAACGCGAGAACGGCTAGCGTTGCGACGAGTGCCCGCGCGGGAATCGGCAGAAGTGACGATGGTCGGCGTACTGGCATTTTGCGTCCTTGTTTTACCCGACGTTGGACCTCGCAAGGAATACTAGAGGACTTGCAAGGTGATGCGCAAACGGTGCGCCAGCATCCGCAATAACGACTGGCGTGCTATCAGGGCGTTTGTTCAAAACCGTCAAGCCGGATACACCTCATTGACCACTTCCGACAGCGGCACCGGCCAGTCGAGCGTGGTCTCGGAAACCTTGCGGACGACAACTTCGGCCTCGAAAAAACCGGCCGCCTTTTCCGAGTCGTTCCAGAACGGCGCATGGTGCACGAACGGAAAGATATGCATCGGCGTCTCGTTCGACCGACATTTCGTGCTTACGCCTAACACCTGAGCTAAGCGGCGGCTGCCGCGATGAGGTGTGATCTTAACACCGTGTCGATACGCAGCGGTCCGCTTGAGCGAATAGTTAGGCGTGCCAGGCCCAGAGCACCCAGTTGTAGGTTGCCCAACCACCCCACCGCTGGCCAGCAACCTCACATGTAAATGAATACAACTGAGTGTCCGACTCGAGACACACTGACCTGAGACGAATCGTGTAGTCGGCGCGGCGACGGTGGGCGTCGCAGACGATGCTATGGCGGCGAGGAACTGCGAGCGAACGTTTGCCAGTGCATGCGCTGATCGTTTTTGATCATGGTTCCGGCCGACCGTGATCATCGTGTTGGTGGGATTGACCACCCGGCGCAACGCGAACTTTCGATCCTGAGCTGCCGCTCGCGAACGGCCGTAGTCGGTGAGGAACGTTGTAGATATCGATCCTGCACTAAGATACGTTTCTCTCAGCCCGTACACGAACCCGACAATGCAAGGAAAAGGACAACGACATCACAAGGTTCAACGCAGGTGATGCGGCCACGGTCATCAGGATCCTCAAGGTCAATGGTCCTCGATCCGACTCAAGCGCGGCGTGAAAGCGGCGTGATTGACATGAGCCACGCGCTCGCTCGGCGGGCTCGTTCGCTTGAAATGGCGTGATGGAAATGTCCACCGAAAGCGCGATTCCGCAAATCCCCGGGTACGAAATCACGCGGGTATTGGGCCACGGCGGCATGGCCGATGTTTATCTTGCCACGCAGCTTTCGCTATCGCGGCAGGTCGCAATCAAGGTGCTCGCCGCCGAACGCACGCAAGGAGAAGAGAACACGGCTCGCTTCGAACACGAGGCGCGCACGATCGCGCACCTGGAACATCCGCACATTGTCAGCATCTTTGATGTGGGGCGCACCGCCGATGGACGGCTTTACTACACGATGCCGTACTTGCCTCGCGGTGACCTCGCCGCGCGCAAACTGGATGAGTCCGGCATCGTCGCGATCGTGCACACGCTTTGCAGTGCGTTGGGCTATGCCCATGAGCTTGGCGTGGTGCATCGCGATGTCAAGCCCGAGAACGTGCTGTTCGACCAGCGCGACCGCCCGTTGCTCGCGGATTTTGGTATCGCATTGAGTACGCGCGATTTCGCGCGGGTTACCCGCGAAGGTTCAACGATCGGTTCCGGCGGTTACATGAGCCCGGAACAGGCACGCGGGTTGCCGCTGGATGGTCGTGCCGATTTGTATAGCCTTGGCGTCGTGACTTACGAATTGCTCAGCGGAGATCTGCCCTTCCACGGCCCCGACACACTCTCGATGGCGCTTGCGCATGTGGAACAGCCCATCCCACGATTAACGTTGCCGCGCCGTCGCTGGCAAGCCTTTATCGACAGAGCGATGGCGAAGAATCCCGCCGAGCGTTTCCAGAATGCCGAACAGATGGCGGCGGCGCTTGAAGCCATTGGCGCCACTATCCAGCGCCAACCGCCGCTTGTCGCGCAGCCGAGACCCAAAACGATGCGCCGCTCGCTTGCCTCAATCATTGCAGGCGCCGTGATCGTGCTGGGCATCGCGATGCTGGGCGCCGCAATTTTTCGCTCACGCAATCCCACGCCTGATTCGCAGGATGTCGCCACGGCGCCGTCTGCTGCAACGACAGCGTCGAACAAGCCGACGTCGAAGCCGAACGCAGACAACGCAACAATCGCCAACAGCACAGACGCGGCCGCCACTGCGCCGGCGGTTGACACGCCCGCGCATGCGGAGTCATCGAAGGACCTTTCGCAAGCTCCGGCTGTATCGGGTATGGACGGGAACAGTCTTGTCGCCGGAACCGTGCTGCGCGATCGCGATGGGCCCGAACTCGTGTTCGTTCCGTTGGTACGCGCGGGCACGGCGCAGGGTGGTTTTGCGCTGGCGCGCTACGAAGTTACGCGTGGTGAATACGCAGCTTTTGTCAGCGCCACGGGCCGCGGCGCCAGCAGTTGTCGGGAACCGATGCAGCCGCTCTCCCGGTGGGGAAAGCTCAGTTGGCGCCACCCGGGCTTTGCGCAGGGTGATCAACATCCAGTCGTCTGCGTGAGTTGGATGGACGCAAACGCGTACGTGCAGTGGTTGAGTAGGCGTACGCATGCCGATTACGCGCTACCGACGCGCACAGAATGGCTGCGTGCCGCGCGCGCGGTGCCGAAGGGCGAAAGATCGTGCGCGCAAGGCAACCTGGCTGGACACAGTGCGCTGCCGTTTCTGCGTGGCGATGGTTGCCAGGCAGGATTTTCGCACACCGCGCCGGTTGGGCACTTCAAGGCCAATGCGCTGGGTGCCTACGACCTGGTCGGTAACGTGAGCGAATGGATGCGCGGTTGCAGAGCGGGCGCCATCGACAAATCGGGGCGCTGCCGCAAACGCGAATTCAGCGGCACGTCGTGGCGCGACAATGCGGATGCGAACAATCTAGATGCAGTCGGGGATGCTGACTCCGATGTCGGCTATACCACCGTTGGAATTCGCGTGTTGCGTAAGATCAGCGCCGACAATATGCCGGCGCCGGAATCAATCGCGAAGTAGCCTTCAGCCGGAGCGGCGGCAGTAGTGGAACGATCAGGGAATGGCTTTGAAGGCGTAGCCAAGGATTATGACCGATACGTTTGCGACCCTCAGCCGTCGCTCGAGACAGGCAGCTAGCAGGCGATGGTCTCGCATGTGCTTGGCAGTTTGATTGATTCGAGATTTGACTAATGTGAAGAGACAGGGCGTATGCCTTAACTCACATGTATCCGCGTGGGCGTCCAAACCTCGCTCCATCGCGCGAGCTTTTGTTCCGCCGACAATCGTTGCGGCGAAACAACTGCTTCTGCCGGGAAGGCCTCTCGCTGATCGAATGCATTTCGATTGGCCGCACCGAGTAAGGTCCCGCGCGTGTCCGTGGCCACAACCGCAACCAACACTCCGCAGTTGCGACAGATGATGAATTCAGCCTGTTCTGAGCCTTGCCGGTAACGTTGCAGCACGCCAGTCTGTAAGACATATAGCGTTAGCGTGCCTTTGGGGTCGGAGATCCATGCAGCGTGATGTCGTATGCAGAAATCGCAGTCACATGCGCGCGGCGTGAAATTCGTGACGGAGAGTTCTGTCTCCAGATTCCAGCGTAGCTTGCTGCAATGGCAGCCACCAATATGCGAATAGGTTGGCCAGGGCGTTCTCAATCAAAACGCCTCGGTCCTTGCGTCGCCCATCGTTCGAGTTAACCGGCGTGAGACCGCGCAGCAGGTTTGCGGCCGATCGACGGCATAATTGGGCGTCACTACCTCAGCGCCTCCTCCGCGGCAGCCTTGGCGTGAATGGCCGTAGTGTCGAATAGCGGGATTGGGGTATCGTGCTGATTGACCAAAAGCGATATCTCTGTACACCCGAGAATGATGGCCTGTGCACCTTGGGTCGCAAGAACTCCCATAATTCTTCGATACTCGGCCCGAGACTCCGGCTTGAAGATGCCCAAGCACAGCTCTTCGTAAATGATTCGATGAATGATCTCGCGATCTTCTGGCGCGGGGACGATGACTCGAAGGTTGTGACGTGAGCTCAAGCGGTCACGATAGAAGGCTTGCTCCATGGTGAATCGCGTACCGAGCAGCCCTACGGTTGTGTAACCCGCTCGTTTGATTTCAGCGGCCGTTGGATCGGCGATGTGGAGTAAACGGATCTCGACTGCAGCCTCAATGCTGGGAGCTACCTTGTGCATCGTATTCGTGCACAGAATCAGAAAGGCAGCGCCAGCTGCCTCTAGCGAGAGCGCAGCGTCAGCCAGGACGGCTCCTGCGACTTCCCAGTTGCCTGAGCGCTGAAGCCGCTCAATCTCATCGAAGTCAACGGAATAGAGGACGAGCTTTGCGGAGTGCAGCCCACCCAAAAGCTCTTTGATGGCCTCATTGATCTGCCGATAGTAGGTGACCGTTGATTCCCAACTCATGCCGCCGATCAGGCCAATGGTCTTCACGAACCCTCCTGAGCAGAATCTGGTGACGCCCAACACTTGAGCTAGACGGCGGCTGCCGCAAGGGCATGATAGCGCCGCAACCGACCCACGGTCGTCCGCTTGAGCGAATAGTGAGACCTGGTGCTATTCGAGAATCTTGCGATAAACGATGAAGCCCGAGCGTTCTGCAACCTTGTTGTAAAGCTGCATGGCAGTCGTATTTGTTTCATGTGTTTGCCAATAAACCCGTGGTGAGCCTGCGGCCTTTGCACGCTCAAACACCGCAGTAATTAACTCTTGCCCGATACCGGCGCCTCGAGAGTGAAGCGCAGTGAATAGGTCCTGCAAATAGCACGTAGGCCTGACCTGAGTCGTGCTGCGGTGGAAGAGATAATGAGCTAGCCCGGCAATCTGGCCGTTGGACTCAGCTACTAGGCAATGCACTGGCTCTGCCGGGTCAAAGAATCGTTGCCAGGTAGTATTCGTAATTTCGACAGGCAGAGCGGTTGGACCCGAGCGCCCATAGAACTCGTTGTACCCGGTCCAAAGCGGAAACCATTGCGGGAAGTCCTCGATTTTGACTTCACGGATTACGATTTCGCTCATAACAAGGTCCAACACCTGAGCTAAGCTGCGCCTGCCGCAGTGAACATCAGTCTATCGCAGCCCGGTCCGGCGACGCGAACCCCCGACCCGACGTTGTCGCTGGCTGGCGTCTGGGGGTGACTTCAAGTTCCATTTTCTTTCGCTGGGCCCGATACCAGTGTTTCGGTGACGATGAAATTCGCTTCCCATGTCTTGCCGCCGTCAGCAGAGAAGGCTTGTTCAAAGCGACAGGACTTGGCCGTGATGTCAGATACGCTGAATCGAAGCAAGATAGTCCTGCCGTTGTACGTCTCTTGATCGTAGAACTCGCCGTGCCCATTTTTAAAAGTACCGACCGCAGGCACGCTGAGGGTGCTGCTTGCCCTATTGGTGAAGTAAATGTTCCATTCATGTGATTGAGGGTTGTAGAGGCGAAGGGTCAATAGTTCGAGGTGGCCCGCCGCACCATCCGCTTCGATGTGCCCGAGGTTGGCACCGTCCCAAGCTTTCCTGACCACGTCGACGCCATCGTATTCGACCCAGACGTCTGAACCGGTCAGCGGGTGCAGTAGGCGTTTCTGGTGGGTCTTCCAGGTGCCAATATCCCAATCGAAATCGTGTTGCCCATTCCTTTTCTTCACAGCCTCTTGTGGCCCGGGTTTTAGGGCACTTGAAGGTGCTTGGCTCAGAGCTTGTGCCGAGGACAGGGCGCAAATGAGAATGCTCAGTAGCCTATAGGGTCGAACATGGCGTAATGGGTACATTTCAATCTCCGCAATGGGACTTGCGCCATCCAGAGTGCAATAAGACACCGGTATTGCTGAATAGCCACTTCTTGTGTAGATCGTAGTACCACTTCTTTAAGCCAGCGATTCGTTTGCCTGGAAATGCGCCGCGTTTGGATATCAGCACCCTCGACGCTGCCGGTCAAGCGCGCACGATTGGGCCGCATTCGATTATTTTCTTTTGGATGTCAGCACCCGCAACGGCGACTGGCAGCATTGCGGCGACGAATTTCTGGGTCGCAACTACCGGTCTTGGCCGTTACCTGCCCGTGATCATCGTGAGCAGCAAGTGATCAGATACTTCCGGCGCTGGTGATCAATGTGACCGGCGCTCGCATTTATACATCGACGCGAAAAGATGTATAAAACGGGTTCTCTCTGGGCGATGTGCACTCATGGTGCGGTAGCCACATACTTTTCGAGAGTTTCAGCGAGCAAAGCGGTGGTCGAATGCCCTCGGAACAATTCTCCTGCGCGCTCTGCAAAAAGTTGAGCGGCTCGTTCGGAACCGTTCGCGAATGCCAGCGCGTAATGCATGCCCTCGCCTGTTGCGCAGTAGATGCGAGTATTACGTGGCTCAAAGAAAAAGGGGCTCCTTCGGGAGCCCCTTGGTTTTGCAGACGGTTCGCCGCGCGCCTCGGTGTTTGCAATCTATTCGAGCTACTTTTGCAAGCTTATCTGCAAGAATTGCAAACTATTCCGTGCAAGGACAAC
>DATIVQ010000219.1:0-2127 GCA_035465735.1 Rudaea sp. | reverse complement strand
CCGGCGCCCGTGGTGTCTGCGTGCGGTGCATTGCTGCCACCGCCGCAAGCCGACAGCAGCAGCGAAGAGGAAAGGGCGAGGAGCAAACTCAGTCGGGTCTGCATGACAAAATCCTGATCAGTGGTGGGAGCGCAACGGCAGCCCTATCATAGGCAGTTCAAACGAGCGTTGGCAACGCCAAATTAACTGTTCCGTCGCGCTTTTCGCTGCTGCAATGCAGCAGATTCCGGCACGGTGCCGCCGTCGTTGTATACATCTACACTCGGTTTTGCGGTGGCGACACTTCGTCGGCACAAAACGGGCCCGGCGCATAACCGAAATCGCGGGTCGCCGCCGAGTTGTCGGCGAGCAACGGAATGCGCAGACGCGCCAGCGCGCCCGGTGCGATTCGCGCAAGGCTCGCCAGAGGACGTAGTGCGACGATCGGTATTGGCAACGGCAGCACGAATCCCGGGACTGATTTGCCCACGCGCCGGATCATGGCGTCGAAGCGCAGGCGCTCGTCGCCACCGAGTTCGTAGGTCTTGCCGAACGTCGCTGAATTGGCGATGACAACCTTGCACGCCGCGGCCAGGTCCGCCGCATGCACCGGTTGGCGCAGGCCCGATGCCCCCAGCGGAATCGGCAACACGTGCCAGCGCCGGGCGAAGCGCGCAAATGGCGCGAGCGTCTTGTCGACGCCTGCGCCGTAGATCATGGTCGGGCGAAAAATCGTCCAGGCAATGTTGCGCGTGGATGCGGCGGCGCGCACCCGCGCCTCGGCCACATGCAGGCGTTGCGCGAGCGCGCGTTCGGCGGCGTCGGGCGAATCCTGCTTGGATTGCGCGCTCATCGAGCTGATCGCGACGATACGGCGCAGAGCCGTTGCCGGCGTGCGCTCCAGCCAGCCGGCGAAAGCGTCCAGCGGGCCCAGACTCAAGACGATTTCCGCGTCAGGCCAGGTCGCGGCCGGATCGTTCAAGTCGGCCCTGATCCAATCCGGACGTGTGGCTCGGCTCACCGGCAGGACGCGATGGTCCGGCGCCAGTAGCGGCAGGACGAAGCGGCCGATTGCACCGCTGGCGCCGAAAACGAGGGTCGTTGGCATGGCCACACTGTCCGGCGCGGCACCATTTCGAGTCAAGGGCGGTATTGCGCCACGCTTGCACGTCCCGTATACTTCGCAGTCTTTCGTTTCACGCCATTTCCGGCACAGGAATTCCCATGAAAACGATCAGCGCCAAAGCTGAGACGGTGAAGCGCGACTGGTATCTGGTCGACGCCAGCAACAAGACGCTCGGCCGCCTGGCCAGCGAACTGGCGCGCCGCCTGCGCGGCAAGCACAAGACCGTGTTCACCCCGCACGTGGATACCGGCGATTATCTCGTCGTGATCAACGCCGAGAAGATCACCGCCACCGGCAACAAGATGGACGACAAGATCTACCATCACGTCACCGGCTACATCGGCAACATCAAGTCGATCGCGCTCAAGGATCTGCTGGTCAAGCATCCGGAACGCGTCATCGAGATCGCTGTGCAGGGCATGCTGCCGAAGAATCCGCTCGGCCGCGCCATGTACCGCAAGCTCAAGGTCTACAAGGGCCCGAACCATCCGCATACCGCGCAACAGCCGCAAGTCCTGGATATCTGATCATGGCAACCACGCAAAACTACGGCACCGGCCGCCGCAAGTCCTCCGCCGCGCGCGTGTTCCTGCGCCCGGGCAAGGGCAGCATCGTCGTCAACGGCAAGGCGCTCGATGAATTCTTCGGCCGCGAAACCGCACGCATGATCGTGCGCCAGCCGCTGGAACTGACCAAGATGGGCGACAAGTTTGACATCATGGTCACCGTCGAAGGCGGCGGCATCTCCGGCCAGGCCGGCGCGATTCGTCTTGGCGTGGCGCGCGCCCTCGTCGAATACGACGAAACGCTCAAGTCGCCGTTGCGCAAGGCCGGGTTCATGACCCGCGATGCGCGCGAGGTCGAGCGCAAGAAAGTCGGTCTGCACAAGGCCCGCCGCGCGACGCAGTTCTCGAAGCGCTAATTCGAACTTCGGTTCGGATCTCCAACCTGTCAGAGAGGGTTTTGGGAGATCGTCTAACGGTAGGACAACGGACTCTGACTCCGTTTATCTAGGTTCGAAT
>DATIVQ010000218.1:0-6300 GCA_035465735.1 Rudaea sp. | reverse complement strand
AGAACCGCCGCAGCGACATCTACTTCATTCCACTCGCCGCGGGAAAGCTTCCCGGCACGCTGGCGGCGCAAACGCATGCAACCGGCGGCGTGGCGTACGTATGCCGCGGCACGCAGTGCGAGCCGCCGCTGCGCGATCCGGCGGACTTGAAACTCGATTAACGATGGGTCGACGAGCAGCTACACCGGCGAAAGCCACTCAAGCCCCGTGTGCGCCTTCCACCAGCAGCGCCAGCAGCCGCAACGAGTCCTGCCAGCCGAGATGGCACATCTCGGCGGGGATCGCATCGGGCACGCCTTCCTGCACGATCTCGATGTCGCAGCCGCACGAGACGCGCTTGAGCGTGATCGTCACCTGCATTTCGCCGGGCAGGCTGGGATCATCGAAACGATCGTTGTAGCGGATGCGCTGGCCCGGAACGAGTTCGAGGTAGGTGCCACCGAACGTGTGCGTCTGGCCGCTCGCGAGATTGCGGAACGACATGCGGTAGCTGCCGCCAACGCGTGCATCCATCGCGTGTACCGTGGCGGCGAAACCGTTCGGCGGCAGCCATTTGGCGAGCGCATCGGCATCGAGACATGCCTTGTACACGACTTCGGGCGCAGCGCGCAGGACGCGGTGGAAATGGAATGCATTCGTGCCCATCATCGGCTCCGTCGTGGCTGGGGCGCGAATTGTACGGCGCGCAGAACGTGCACGCGCAGCACATCTACGCCGTCACAGCACGACCGGCCGGTCCGAAAGCTCGTTCGCGCGCGGCTCGCCGTCGGCGGGGAAATGCCGCGCGAGGATATCGTTCACGGCGCGCACGCCCTCGATCGCACCGCGCTCGAATTCGTCGGCGGCAAAACGCTGCTGCATGAGCGCGCAGACGGATTTCCATTCGGCCTCGCCGACCTTCGCCGCGATGCCGCGGTCGGCGAGTATCTCGATGGCATGGTCGGCGAGCAGCACGTAGATAAGCACGCCGCAGTTGTGGCGCGTGTCCCACACGCGCAGGTGCGCGAACGCCTCGTGCGCGCGCTGGTGCGCGTCGTGCCCGCGCAGGAGCGCGCGCGGCGGCAGCGCGCCTTCCACCGCGAACATCACCTGGCCGACGTGGCGGCGTTCGCCTTCGACGATGGCCTTGCCGATCGCATCGAGCGTGCGCGCCGGGAAACGCCGGCGTGCGCTGCCTTCGGAAAACAAATGGCGAACCGCACGCCTGGCGCCCATTTCACCAGCTCCCCGAAGCGCCGCCGCCGGAGAAACCCCCGAACGAGCCGCCGCTGAATCCGCCGCCGCCGGAACTGCCACTGCTCCAGCCACCGCCACCGAAGCCGCCGCCACTCCAGCCGCCAAAGCCACCGCGCCCGGCGAAACCGCCGCCGCTGCCGCCGATCCAGCCGAGCACGAGGCCGAGCACGCCAAGGCCGATCGCCAGCGGCATCACGCCGCCGATGAACCACGCCACCGCGCCGGTCGCCGCGCCGACGACGCCCGCTCGCGGCGCGCTCGGCAGCCCGTGCACGATCCCGCGCAGCCAGATCGCGACGAACAGCGCCATGACGAAGGCGTTGAACGGATTGAAGCCGTGGTCGTCGCCGCCCGAATCCGTCAGCGGCGGCGGCAATGGCTCGCCGTCGATAAGCTTGGTCAGCGCGCCGAGCGCGTCGGTGATGCCGCCGTAGAAGTCGCCGGCGCGGAATTTCGGCGTGACGTATTCGCGGATGATGCGGTCGGCGGCGGCGTCCGGAATCGCGCCTTCCAGATCTCGGCCGACCTCGATGCGCACGCGGTGGTCGTCCTTGGCGACGATCAGGAGCAGGCCATCCTGCGCCTGCTTGTCGGTGCGCGAGAGCTTCCAGGCGTCGGTGACGCGGATGCTGTACTGGGCGATGTCCTCGGGTTGCGTCGTCGGCAGGATCAGGATCGCCACGCGCGAACCCTTGCGCTGTTCGAGCGCCTGCAGCTGCCCGGTCAGCGTCTGCACCTGCTCTGGCGTGAGCGTGTTCGTGAGGTCGGTGACGCGCGCGCCGAATGGCGGAATCGGCTGCAGGCCGGAATCGGCCCATGCGATTCCGCAAGTCAGCGCGGCGAACGCCAGGATCGCCGCGAATGTGCGCAACACGCGCATCGCGATGCCTTACGGATGAGTCGGCTGGGTCGGCTGCGCGGGTGCGGCAGGTTTGCCGAAATCCACCGTCGGCGCGGTCGAGATCTGCTTCTCGTTCTCCACCGTGAAGTTCGCTTTCGTCGAATACCCGAACATCTTCGCGGTGAGATTCTGCGGGAAACTGCGCACCAGCACGTTGTAATCCTGCACCGCGGCGATGTAGCGGTTGCGCGCGACGGCGATGCGGTTCTCGGTGCCTTCCAACTGCGCCTGCAAGGTCTGGAACAGCGAGTCGGCCTTCAGGTTCGGGTAGTTTTCCGACACCGCCATCAGCCGCGACAGCGCGCCGGACAGTTCGCCTTGCGCCTGCTGGAACGCCTTCATCTTGGCCTCGTCGTTTAGGTCGTCGGTGGTCAGCGTGATCTTGCCGACCTGCGCGCGCGCATTGGTCACCGCTTCGAGCGTGGATTGCTCGTGCTCGGCGTAGCCTTTCACCGTGTTGACCAGGTTCGGCACCAGGTCCGCGCGGCGCTGGTACTGGTTGACCACCTCGGACCACGCGGCCTTGACCGCTTCGTCCTTGGACTGGATCGCGTTGTAGCCGCAGCCGGCCAGCATGAAAGCGGCGAGCGCGAGAAGCACGAGTCGTTGCAGGCGCATGGTCGTTCCTCCGGTTCTGGGGACGGGATCCATCATAGCGTTTCGCGGGTGGTGTCGTCTTCGCGCCGCTTGAGGTGCATTTTCTTCTGGCGTTTGGCGACCAAGTTCAGCACCTCGACCACCGCCGAAAACGCCATCGCGAAGTAGATGTAACCGCGCGGAATATGGATCGCGAAACCTTCGCCGACCAGCATCACGCCAATCATCATGATGAAGGCCAGGGCGAGCATGCGGATGGTCGGATTGTTGTCGATGAACTCGCCGACCGGATCGGCCGCGAAGATCATCACCAGCACGGCAAGAATGATCGCCGCGACCATCACCGGAATGTTGCGCACCATGCCGACCGCGGTGATCACCGAATCCAGAGAAAACACGATGTCGATCAGCGCGATCTGCACGATCACCCAGACGAACGCCGCCATCGCCGCATTCGCCGGCGGCGGCTTGGCGACGCCAAAAATGGCCTCGTGGATCTCCATGGCGCCCTTGACCAGCAGGAATACGCCGCCGCCGGTCATGATCAAATCGCGCACCGAAATGACCTGGTGCCCGACTTGGAACAGCGGCGCGTGCGTGTCGTCCATGCGCGCCAGGTGCGCGAGCACGACCAGCAGGGCGATGCGGGTCAGGCAGGCGAAGCTAAGGCCCAGCTTTCTTGCCAGCGAGCGGCGTGCTTCGGGCAGGCGCCCGACCGCGATGGAAATGAACACGAGGTTGTCGACGCCGAGTACGATCTCGAGCGTGGACAGGGTCAGCAGGGCGACCAGGAGTTCGCCTTGGAATAGGCTCATGGAGTATGCGTTCCGCAGCGCTGCGATATTACAAGCGCTGCCATAAGATCAACGCCCAGCATACCAGCACATTGAGCATGAGCAGGAAAACGGCGGCCGAGCCCAGATCCTTGGCGCGGCCCGCCAATTCGTGGAATTCGGGACTGACCTTGTCGACCACGGCCTCGATCGCGGAATTGAGCAGTTCGGCCGACAGCACCAGCAACAGGCTGCCGCAGAGCAGTGCCTTTTCGAGCGCACCATGGCCCAGCCACAGGCCGAGCGGAAACAGGATCGCGCACAAGTATACTTCGAGCCGGAACGAGGCCTCGAACGTCCAGCCCGCACGCAGACCCTTGGCCGACCAGATCAACGCCTTCCAGATCTGGCGCGGTCCGCGCGGTTCGGTGCTGGGCATCGTTCAGGTCCACGGATTCGGCAAGGCGCGATATGATGCCACACCTTTTCGCGACCTTCGGCCCATGAGCATACGCGCCCTCGCCCTGACCGCCCTCGTCTGCGCCTTGCTGGCGGCGGTATCGATCTTCGGCTTCGACCGTCGTATCGCCGAGGCCGTGCATGCCTCGGCGGCGGCCAGCGCCGCGGTCTTCGTCGAGGGCACTCACGCGCTGGACGCGGTTTCCGGGCGCTCACTGCTTCGCAGCCACGCGCTATCCGGCGTGCTGCTCGGCGGGACCCTGTGCGCGCTCGGCGTGCTCGGCTGGCTCCTCAACCGCGGCAGTTATCTCGCCCGCGCGCTGCTCTTCACCGGCGGCGTGCAACTGGCGACGATCACCGCGGCATTCGGTCTCAAGCACTGCTTCGGACGCCAGCGCCCCTTCGAGCTGTTCGGTCATGGCGACTGGCAGCACATGTGGTTCGCCGGCGGAAGTTCGTTCCCGTCGGGCCACAACGCGTTCTTCTGGGGCCTGTTCCTGCCGCTGATGTACCTGTTCCCGCGCTGGCGCATCCCGCTGCTGCTCATCCCGCTGTTCATCGCGCTCGGGCGCATCGACATGAGCTTTCACTTCCTGTCCGACGTGCTCGCCTCGGTCGCGCTGGCCGCGCTGGTCACGCTGATCGCCGCGACGCTGCTGGGGCGCTGGATCAAGCCCGCCGCACGCTGATCGTTTGCGGCGTTCGCACATTCCATTTCGCCTCGCATCGGTTACCCTTCGGCCCTTGTCATCCAGCCTGGGATCGTCATGTCGTCCACACCCGTCTCGCAAACCAAGGCGTTTTCCACCGTATTCCTGATCGAGCTGTGGGAACGCTTCGGCTTCTACGGCATGCAGGCGCTGATCGTGTACTACATGGTCCAGCGCATGGGTTTCGACGACGCCCGCGCCAATGCCGTGTGGGGCGCCGCCTCGGCACTGATCTACGTCGCCCCCGCGATCGGCGGCTGGGTCGGCGACCGCGTGCTCGGCACGCGCCGCACCATGCTCACCGGTGCGGTGATCCTCGCCATCGGCTACGGCCTCATCACCATGCCGAGCGAGAACGCGCTGTTCCTGTATTTTTCGCTCAGCGTGATCGTGGTCGGCAATGGCCTGTTCAAGCCCAATGCCGGCAACCTGGTGCGCAAGATCTACGAAGGCGACGACGCGCGCATCGACAGCGCGTTCACCATCTATTACATGGCGGTGAACATCGGCTCGACGTTCTCGATGCTGCTCACTCCGTGGATCAAGGATTACGTCAACACCCTGTACCAGAACCAGTTCGGCTGGCATGCGGCGTTCGGCGTGTGCTGCTTCGGCCTCGTCGTGGGCCTGGTCAACTTTTTCTTCATGCGCGCCAGCGTGAACCATATCGGGTCGGAACCGGACATGCGTCCGTTCGACCTCAAGCGCATGCTGCTGGTGCTCGCGGCGGGCGCGGTTTGCGTGCTTATCGCCTCCGTGATCCTGCAACACCGCGAAGTGGCGCGCGCCTTCGTCTACGCCGCCGCCGTGACCATGCTCGGCATCTTCGGCTACCTCATCGTCAAGAGCCATCGCGACGAACGCGCCGGCCTGATCGCCGCGCTGGTGCTGACCATCCAGACCATCTTCTTCTTCATCTTCTACCAGCAGATGCCGACTTCGCTGGCGCTGTTCGCGCTGCGCAACACGAACTGGGACTGGAGCCTGTTCGGCGTCCATTTGTATACCTGGCTGCCGGGCCAGTACCAGGCGCTGAATCCGATCTGGATCATGATCCTGTCGCCGATCCTGGCCTGGCTGTACACGCATTTCGGCAAGCGCGGCAAGGACATTTCCATCGCCGCCAAGTTCGCGCTCGGCTTCGCCATGGTCGCGGCCGGCTATTTCGTCTACGGCATGGCCGGCCTGTACGCGGACGCGGCCGGCAAGGCCTCGACCTGGGTGCTGATCTGGGGCTTTGGCCTGTATTCGCTCGGCGAACTGCTGGTTTCGGGCCTGGGTCTGGCCATGATCGCGCGCTACGTGCCGGCGCGCATGGGCGGCTTCATGATGGGCGCTTACTACGTCGGCGTGGGCATCTCGCAATACCTCGGCGGCATCGTCGCCAACTACGCCGCGATCCCGCAGGATGTCACCGATCCGCTGCAGACCCTGCCGATCTACACCCACCTGTTCACCAACCTGGGTTACGCCGGCATCGTCTGCACCGTCATCGCCATCGCCGTGCTGCCGCTGATGAACAAGCTATCGGCCGAACATCACGGCGCGAAGGGAAACTAGCGCGCGGCGAGAGCCCCGGGAACCGGATGTAAGCATTTGCAAACGCGGCCCCGGCAACGGGGCC
>DATIVQ010000217.1:0-4730 GCA_035465735.1 Rudaea sp. | reverse complement strand
CGCGGCGGTCGCGAGCACGAGCACGCCGTAGACATCGGCCACATGGCGCCAATCCATGAACGTCAGCAGCTGCGGCGCGGCAAGGCTGGTGAGCGCCGCGCCGACATTGCCGATGCCGAACAGGCCGAGCGCGGTGCCCTGTCGCTCGCGCGGATACCAGGCCGACACATAGACGACGCCGACCGCGAACGAAGCTCCGGCCAGGCCGAAACCAAGACCGAGCAGGAGTAGCGCGAAGTAGGAATGCGCATATGGCAGCGCGAACGTGAACCCGGCCACGACCAGCATCAACAGCGCATACACACGCTGCGCGCCGAACATCTCCGAAGCGATGCCGAGCAGCGGCCGGCCGATCGAGCCGGTCAGGATCGGGGTCGCCACGAGCAGGCCGAACTGGGTATCGGACAGGCCGAGTTCCTTCTTCAATTCGACGCCGATGATCGAAAAAATCACCCACACGGCGAAGCACACGGCGAAGGCGAATGTACTCAGCCACAAGGCGCGCGCGCGCTGCGCGGCAGTCACGTCGATGGCGGTGGTCGTCATGGTCGAAAAGCGCTCGTCGGAAGGGAATCGATGTTCGCGCGGCGGTCAGGCGTCGAAATGTTCCAAACCGCGCACGCCGTAGCGTTCGGAAAGCAGATTCAGATACTGCTGGATCGCGTTCTGCCGCACCTGTGTCTCCAGATAGGCGGCGATTTTCGCTTCGGCTTCGGCGAACGTCAGCGGCGCGCCGCGCACGGTGTCGTCCACGCTCACGACGTGATGGCCGTAGCGCGTCTCCACGGTGAGTCCGGCCAGGCCCGGCGCAAGCATGAACAACTGGCGCTCGAATTCCGGCACGGTGTCGCCGCGCTCGATCCAGCCCAGCTCGCCGCCCTCGTCGCGCGACGGACACGCCGAATGGCGCTGCGCGAATTCGGTGAAGCGTTCCGGATGCACGCGCAATTCGGCAATCAGCTCCTCGCCGCGCGTGCGCGCCGCGAGCCGCGCCTCGACGTCGTCCGGTGCAGCGGCCAGCAGGACATGACGCACGCGCAGCCGGTCCGGGTGGCGCAGGCGCTGCGCGTTCTGTTCGAAATAGCGCCGGCAGGCCTCCGCGCTCGGCGCCGGCACCGGCATCTCTCGCTCGATCAGCACGCGGATCGCCGCTTCCTCGGCGGTTTCGCCGTCGACGGATTCCGCTTCGGCTTCGATGCCCAGGCGCTCGACTTCGCGCCGCAACAATTCGCGCACGACCAGGGCGCGCGCGGCGGCGCTGCGCGCGCGGTGCGGATCGGCGTCGCGGTGATGCTGCATTTCCTGCGCGATACGGCCCTCGTCGATCGGCGTGTCGCCAACGTGCAGGTAGCACGGCGGCGGGCTGCCGAGACTGCGCGGGCCTTCGTCGGCGTGATCGTGGTGGTGGGCGCCCGCTTCGGCCGCCACTGATTCGCGCGAATCGATGACGGTGACCGGAATCTCGCGACCGGCGGTGTGCATGGTCATTGCGCGCGCGGCCCGTAGTTCAGCGTCGGCTGGCGCCGGCGCACGACCTGATACGGCCGCCACAGATAACTGACCGGGATGCTCCAGACGTGAATGAGGCGCGTGAACGGCGTGAGCAGGAACAAGGTCATCCCCAGGATTATGTGTGCCTTGTAGACCCAATGCACGTTCGCGATGAGCTCGGCCGCGCCGCCGCGGAAGGTGACGATGTGCTGGGCCCACTCGGCGAGCACGATCATCACGCTGCCGTCCATGTGGTGGCTGGACTGCACGATCGTGTACAGGCCGAGCAGCAGCTGCGCGAGCAGCAACACGAGGATCAGGGAGTCGCCCAACGTCCCGGTGGCGCGCACACGCGGGTTGAACAGGCGGCGCCAGAGCAGGATCAGCAGGCCGACGAGGCAAACCGCGCCGAACACGCCGCCAACGGCCATTGCCAGCAACTGCTTCTGCTGCACGCTGATGAACAAGGTGTACACCGAATGCGGCGTGAGCAGGCCGACCAGGTGCCCGCCAAGCACGACCAGGATGCCGACATGGAACAGGTTGCTGCCCAGGCGCATGCCGCGGCTGGACAGCAGCTGGCTCGAGCCCGTGCGCCAGGTGTACATCGCGCGGTCGAAGCGCAGCCAGCTGCCGATGAAGAACACCGCCAGCGCGATGTACGGATAGATCTGGAACGCCAGGAAATCGAAGTAGCTCATGATTGCACCTGTGCTGAGGTGTTGGCGCGCGCCGGGACACGGCCGCTGGCGGGCGAACAATCGTCGTTGGGAATCTCGGTGCCGAAGCGGACCGCTTCCTCCTCCCAGACGCGGTCCATGGCCTCGGTCGTGTCATCGCGCGCTTCTTCGCGCGCGCGCCGGCGCAACAGGGCGGGATCGAAACGCGCATCGGCGAGATCGACGAGGATGTCGAAGAGCACGGCGTAGGGACTGCCGCGCTCGGCTGCGCGCGCGGCGAGCAACCCGACGATGGGGCCGACATGATGCAGCCAGTCGCGCGCCTCTTCCGCGGGACGCTGGCTCAGGTATTCGAGCAAGAGCGGCAGGTAATCCGGCAGCTCCTTGGCCGCCAGTTCGAAACCGTGCTTGCGGTAGGCGGCGATCAGATCGACCATCGCTTGGCCGCGATCGCGCGATTCGCCGTGGATATGCTCGAACAGGAGCAGGCTCATGGCGCGGCCGCGGTCGAACGTGGACAGCCAGCGATCCTGCGCGTCGAGAGGATCGGCGCCGAGCAGCGCGCGTACGAATTCCGCGAGTGCGGCGCGGCGCGGCACCGGCAGCGCCGGATCGGCCGCCGCCGCCAGCAACTCGTCGCCATGCTGCCACAGTTCGTCCTGCGGATAGTCGACCAGCACGCCGATGAGCTTGAGCAGGCTCATTCGACCACCTCGAACTTTTCCTGCCGGTTCGGGTGCACCGAGTAGCGCGTGGTCTTGCGCTGGGTGAACAGGTCGGCCGGCGTATCGCCGCCGCAGCCGTTGCCCCAGCTGAAACCGCAACCGCCGCGCTCGCCGAAGGCATCGTTCGCATATTCGCGGTGCGCGGTCGGGATGACGAAGCGATCCTCGTAGTTGGCGATGGCGAGGTAGCGGTACATGTCCTCGACCTGGGCGACGCTCAAGCCGACCTGCTCGATCACCGCGCGGTCCTCGACGCCATCGACATTGATCGAACGGCGCCAGGCGCGCATTGCCATCATGCGTTCGAGCGCGCGCACCACCGGGCGCTCGTCGCCGGCCGTCAGCAGGTTCGCAAGGTAGCGCACCGGGATGCGCAGCGAAGCCACGTCCGGCAAGTCGCCGTTCATGCCGACGTGGCCGCGCTCGGCGGCGGACTGGATGGGCGACAGCGGCGGCACGTACCAGACCATCGGCAGGGTGCGGTATTCCGGATGCAGCGGCAGCGCCAGCTTCCAGTCGATCGCGAGCTTGTAGACCGGCGATTTCTTCGCCGCGTCCAGCCAGTTGTCCGGGATGCCTTCGCGGCGCGCGGCCTCGATCACTTTCGGATCGAACGGGTCGAGGAAGATGTCCAGGTGGGCCTGGTACAAATCCTTTTCCGACGGCACCGACGCGGCTTCCTGGATGCGGTCGGCGTCGTAGAGCATGACGCCGAGGTAACGGATGCGGCCGACGCAGGTTTCCGAACACACCGTCGGTTCGCCCATCTCGATGCGCGGATAGCAGAAGATGCACTTCTCGGACTTGCCCGACTTCCAGTTGTAGTAGATCTTCTTGTACGGGCAGGCGGACACGCACATGCGCCAGCCGCGGCACTTGTCCTGATCGATGAGGACGATGCCGTCCTCCTCGCGCTTGTAAATCGCGCCGGACGGGCACGCCGACACGCACGCCGGATTCAGGCAGTGCTCGCACAGGCGCGGCAGGTACATCATGAAGGTCTTCTCGAACGCGCCGTAGATTTCCTTCTGCACGTTGTCGAAGTTCTTGTCCTTGCTGCGCTTGGCGAATTCGGTGCCGAGGATCTCCTCCCAGTTCGGGCCCCAGTGGATCTTCTGCATGCGCTCGCCGCTGATCAGCGAACGCGGCCGCGCGGTCGGCTGGTGCTTGCCGTCCGGCGCCTCGTGCAGGTGCTGGTAGTCGAAATCGAACGGTTCGTAGTAGTCATCGATCTGCGGCAGGTCGGGATTGGCGAAGATCTTGGCGAGCAGGCGCCAGCGCCCGCCCGCCCGCGGCACCAGCTTGCCGGACGTCGCTCGCACCCAGCCGCCGTTCCACTTGTCCTGGTTTTCCCATTCCTTCGGGTAGCCGACGCCGGGCTTGGTCTCGACGTTGTTGAACCAGGCGTATTCAACGCCTTCGCGGCTGGTCCACACGTTCTTGCAGGTGATCGAGCAAGTGTGGCAACCGATGCACTTGTCCAGGTTCAGCACCATCGCGATCTGTGCACGCACTTTCATCACGCCACCTCCTTCGCGCTCGCCGGCACCGGCTCGCCATCGAGCCAATCGATCTTTTCCATCTTGCGCACGATCACGAATTCGTCGCGATTGGTGCCGCAGGTGCCGTAATAGTTGAAGCCGTAGGCGAGTTGCGCGTAGCCGCCGATCATGTGCGTGGGCTTGAGCAGCACGCGCGTGACCGAATTGTGGATGCCGCCTCGCGTGCCGGTGATTTCCGATCCCGGGATGTTGATGATGCGTTCCTGCGCGTGGTACATCATCGCCATGCCGGCCATCACGCGCTGGCTGACCACCGCGCGCGCGGCGATCGC
>DATIVQ010000216.1:0-12359 GCA_035465735.1 Rudaea sp. | reverse complement strand
GGCGCTCTACGATTCGCCGGACATGAACGCCTTCGCCACCGGCATGAGCCGCAACCATGCGCTGGTGGCGGTGAGCACCGGCCTGCTGCAATCCATGAACCGCGACGAGATTTCCGCCGTGCTCGGCCACGAGATCACGCACGTGGCGAATGGCGACATGGTCACGCTCACCCTGATCCAGGGCGTGCTGAACACCTTCGTGATGTTCCTCGCGCGCATCATCGGCAGCGTCGTCGACAGCGCGATCGGCGGCGGCCGCGACGACAACCGCGGCGGCGGCATCGGCTATTTCCTGATCGTGATGTTGCTGCAGACCGTACTCGGCTTCCTCGCCACCATCATCGTCATGTGGTTCTCGCGCTGGCGCGAATTCCGCGCGGATGCGGGCGGCGCCAGGCTTGGCGGCCGCGCCGGCATGATCTCGGCGCTGCAGACGCTTTCCGGCAACCCGGAATCGGGCCTGCCCAAGGCCGTGCAGGCGTTCGGCATTTCCGGCGACAGCGGCGTGGCGCGCCTGTTCATGAGCCATCCGCCGATCGCCGAACGCATCGCGGCGCTGCGTAGCATGGCGTGAACTCCAACAAAAAAGCCGCGATCGCTCGCGGCTTTTTTGACGTTCAGTTGATTTTGGTATTCGCGAACCTCTGAAGAACCATCGCGAGCGAAGACAGGTCGCGTGCTGCCAGCGCGCGAGATGTCGAGCGCAGCAGGTTATTCAGCCGCCCATCGCCTTCTTCACTTCCGCGACGTAGTCTTCCTGCACTTTCTCGATGCCTTCGCCAACGGCGATGCGGTGGAAGGCGAGCACGTCGGCACCTTCCTTCTTCAGCGCGTCGCCGACGCTGACGTTGGTGTCGAGCACATACGGCTGGCCGGTCAGCGACATTTCCGCGAGCGTCTTGCGGATTTTGCCGCCGATCATCTTTTCCTGGATTTCGGCCGGCTTGGCCTTGTCCTTGTCGGTCATCTGCGCCAGGGCGATTTCCTTTTCCTTGGCCACGATCTCGACCGGCACATGATCCGGCGAGATGTAGGGCGGATTCATCGCCGCGATGTGCATGGCGACGCCGCGCGCGAGTTCGTCCGAGCCGCCTTTCATCTCCACCAGCACGCCGATGCGGCCGCCGTGCACGTAGGCGCCGATGCGGTTGGCGCCATCCACGCGCACGAGGCGGCGTACCTGCACGTTCTCGCCGCACTTGGCGACGAGCCACTGGCGCGCTTCCTCGACCGTCGGGCCGTAGGAAGTCTTGGTTGCCTTCAGCGCCTCGACATCGCGGGCGCCACCGGCGAGCGCGGTCTTTGCCGCTTCATCGGCGAACTTGAGGAAATTCTCGTCCTTGGCGACGAAATCGGTTTCCGAGTTGATCTCGACCATTACGGCCGCGTTGGCGTCTTGCGCCAGCACGATGCGGCCTTCCGCGGCGACGCGGCTGGCTTTCTTGTCGGCCTTGGCCAGACCCTGCTTGCGCAGCCATTCGATGGCGGCGTCGATGTCGCCGTTGTTCTCGGTGAGTGCCTTCTTGCACTCCATCATGCCGGCGCCGGAGCGCTCGCGCAGCTCCTTGACCATGCTTGCGGTGATTTCCATGGGGTACCTCGTTGGGAGTGCCGGGAACACGAGCCCGGATTCAATGTCTTCGGCTGTGGCGTCGTGCTCTCCACAACCCCCATCGAATCCTCGTGGCACGAGGGTTCGATTGCCCCCTTGCCTCAAGGGGGCGCAGAACAAAAGTGCGCGGATTATTCCGCGGCTGGCGCTTCGTCGGCCTTCTTGGGGGCAGGCTTGCGCGGCGCCGCCTTCTTCGCGGCAGGCTTGCGCGGCGCCGGCTTGTTGCGGCGATCGTCGCGCTCGCGCGCTGCGGGCTTGGCGACCGGATTGCCGTCGGCGTCGAGTTCGACGAACTCATCCTTGGCCGTTGCGGCGGTGATCGGCGCGGCGGCCTTGCCTTCGAGCACGGCATCGGCGATGGCGCGCGCGTACAGTTGCACCGCGCGGATGGCGTCGTCGTTGCCCGGGATCGCGTAGTCGACCAGCGACGGATCGTAGTTGGTATCGACCACCGCCACGACCGGGATGCCGAGCTTCTTGGCTTCCTTCACCGCGATGTCCTCGTGACCGATGTCGATCACGAACAATGCATCCGGCAGGGCGTTCATGTTCTTGATGCCGCCGAGCGACTTCTCGAGCTTGTCCTTTTCGCGCAGCAGGCCCATCACTTCATGCTTGACCAGCTTGTCGAAGCTGCCGTCGCTGGCCATCGCCTCGATTTCCTTCAGGCGCGCAACCGACTGCTTGACCGTGCGGAAGTTGGTCAGCATGCCGCCGAGCCAGCGCTGCGAGACATACGGCATGCCGCAACGCTCGGCTTCTTCCTTGATCGCGTCGCGCGCCGAACGCTTGGTGCCGACGAACAGCATGGTGCCGCGCTTCTGCGCCAGGCCCGAGACGAAATTGGTCGCGTCGGTGAACAGCGGCAGGGTCTTTTCCAAGTTGATGATGTGGATCTTGCCGCGCGCGCCGAAGATGTACGGCGCCATGCGCGGGTTCCAGTAGCGGGTCTGATGGCCGAAATGCACGCCGGCTTCCAGCATCTGGCGCATGGTGACTTGAGGCATGGGATTGAACTCCAGTAACAAGGACGCGGCCGCTGTGGCGAGCGGCGAGTCCGGGGTTGGAACCTCCACGTACCCAGCGTTGGCGACCTCGCGGCGGGCGGCGTAGCGCCTGCCTGAAGCACCCCGACAACGGATTCGATACGTGTGCGGATTTGCTCCCGGGATGGGAGCGGGTGCGAATTCTACAGGGTTTTCATGCCGTTGCAAACAAAATTCGGCGCGCCGCGCATGGCTCCGCTACAATATATGAATGCCTGTCACCATCAAGACTCCCGCCGAAATCGAACAGATGCGCGTCGCCGGCCGCCTCGCCGCCGAGGTGCTGGAACTGCTCGTGCCGCACGTCAAGGCCGGCGCGACCACCGAGGAAATCGACGCGATCGCGCACGACCACATCGTCAGGGTGCAAAAGGCGGTGCCGGCAAACGTCGGCTACAAGGGCTTTCCGAAAACCGTCTGCACCTCGGTCAACAACGTGATCTGCCACGGCATTCCGAGTCCGGGCAAGGTGCTCAAGGATGGCGACATCGTCAACATCGACGTTACCGTGATCAAGGACGGCTGGCACGGCGACACCAGCCGCATGTACTACGTCGGCGAGCCGTCGGTGCTGGCGCGGCGCCTTTGCACGGTGGCCTTCGAGGCGATGATGAAGGGTATCGAGCAGGTGCACCCGGGCGCGACGCTCGGCGACGTCGGCCACGCCGTGCAGCAACATGCCGAGAGCCACCGTTTTTCCGTGGTGCGCGAATACTGCGGCCATGGCATCGGCCGCATCTACCACGAAGACCCGCAGGTGCTGCATTACGGCCAGCGTGGCGCGGGCCTGCGCCTGGAAAAGGGCATGACGTTCACGGTCGAGCCGATGATCAACGCCGGCAAGCCAGGCACGCGCCTGTTGCCCGATGGCTGGACCGTGGTCACGCGCGATCATTCCCTGTCGGCGCAGTGGGAGCACACTGTGCTGGTAACCGACGATGGCTTCGAGATCCTGACGCCCTGGCCGCGTGCGGCCTGATTTCCTGATGAACGCTGCGCCCGCCGCGTTCGCAATCAACCTGCCGCGCCTTCCCGCCGCGATTCCGCGCAGCGGCGTATCGCGCGAAGCGCGCTTGGCGTTGCGGCAATTGCTCGGCGACGCCGATCGGCAACTCGCGGAGGCGTTTCGCGCTGGTGCGGACATCGATGCCCTGACGCATGCGCACGCGGACGCGGTCGAGCGCATCGTGACGCACGCCTGGACGGCGTGCGCGGGTGATGCCGACGAAGCGGCGCTGTACGCCGTCGGCGGGTTCGGCCGTGCCGAGCTGTTTCCGCATTCGGACATCGATTTGCTCGTGCTGTGCCATGCGCCGCCGGCGGGTTCGCTGTCGCGCGCGCTCGAGTCCTTTTTCGCCTGCCTGTGGGACATTGGCCTGAAGCCCGGCCACGCCGTGCGCACCCTGGCCGAATGCCGCGAACATGCCGCCGCTGACGCGAGCGTTTACACCAGCCTGTTCGACGCGCGCCAGATCGCCGGAACGGCGGACCTGGACACTGCGCTCGCCGCCCTGCTGGACGACGATGGCATCTGGTCCAAGCCGCGCTACCTGGCCGCGCGTCGCGCCGACCGCGATGCGCGCCACGCGCGCTTCGACGACACCGCGTACAACTTGGAGCCCAACCTCAAGGATGGGCCTGGCGGCTTGCGCGCCGCGCAGACGATCCTGTGGCTCGGCCGGCGCCTGTTCGCCGCGAGGAATTTATCCACATTGGGAAAATGCGGCATGTTGACGCAGGTCGAGGCAACCGCACTCGATGGCGCGCGACATTTGCTCGCACGCATCCGCTTCGCCCTGCACCTCGTCGCCGGCCGCGCGGAGGAGCGCCTGCTGTTCGATTACCAGCGCGCGCTGGCCGCGCAATTCGGGTTTGCCGACGAGCATCGCGAGAATCTGGCCGTCGAGCAATTCATGCAGGGCTATTACCGCGCCGCAATGAAGATCGAACGTCTGAGCGCACGTTTCATCGACGCCTGTGAAGAAGCGCTGGAACGGCCGGCATTGCCGCAACGCGTGAGCCTTGATTTCGTCGCCATCGACGCGCGCCTGGACAGCGACTCGCCGGATCTGTTCGAGCGCCGACCCGCCGCGCTGATCGACCTGTTTCGCGTGTGGAGCGAGCACACCGATATCCGCGCATTGCGCACGAGTCTCGTGCGCCGCATCGAAACCGAGCTGGCACAATCCGGTGGCCGACTTGGCGAGAGCGATGAAGTGAATGCCGCTTTCCTGCGCCTGTTGCGGCGCGGCGCGGCGGCTGTCGAAGCACTGGCGCGGATGAATCGCTTTGGCGTGCTCGCGTGCTATCTGCCGGCATTCGGCTGCGTCGTCGGGCGCATGCAGTACGACCTGTTCCACGCCTACACCGTGGACGAGCACACGATCCGCGTGCTGCGCAATGTCGAACGTTTCGCCAGTACCGACGCCAGCCGCGAATTCGCGCAAGCGCATGCGCTGTGGATGCGTCTGCCGAAGCCCGAACTGCTGCTGCTCGCCGCCTTGTTCCACGACATTGCCAAGGGCCGCGGCGGCGACCATTCCGAACTAGGTGAAGCGGAGGCGAGGGCATTCTGCGCACGCTTGAACTTGCCGTCTGCGGACATCGATCTGGTCGCCTGGCTGGTGCGCCGGCACCTGCTGATGAGCGTGACCGCGCAGCGCCAGGACATCGCCGATCCGGACGTGGTGCACCGCTTTGCCGCCGAAGTCGCCGACTGGGAGCGCCTGGATTACCTGTATCTGCTCACCTGCGCCGACATCGCCGGCACCAGCGCGAAACTTTGGAATTCGTGGAAGGACAAGCTGCTTTCCGACCTCTACGTCAGCGCGCGCTATGCGCTGCGCGCGGGGCTCGAACAGGTACCGCACGCCGACGAGCGCGAAGCCGAATGTCGGCGCACGGCGCAGGCGCTGCTGCGCGAGCGCGGCATGCAGGCAGCGGATATCGAGCGCGTCTGGGCGGATTTTCCCGATGAAAGTTTCCTGCGCTTCACACCGGCGCAAATCGCCTGGCAGACGCGCGGTATCGCGCAGGCATCCGCGCACGGACCGCACGTCCTGGTCGAGGCCCAGGGACCGCGCGGCGGCACCGAGGTGTTCGTGCACGCCGCCGACCGCGATGGCCTGTTCGCGGCGATCACGGCCGTGTTCGACCGCCTGCGCCTGTCCGTGATCGAGGCGCGCGTGGTCACTTCACGGCGCGGCATGAGCCTGGACAGTTTCGTCGTGCTCGACGGCGACGGGCATGCCTTGCGCGACGACGCGCAGGCGGCCCGTTTGCGCGGCGCGCTGGCCAGGGCGCTGGCGCAAACGCCGTATCGTGTGGAAGCAGCATCACACGCGCCGAGCCGCATGCAGCGACATTTCCCGATTGCGCCGCGTATTGAATTCGGCTTGCAGCCCGTGCATGACCATACGCAACTCGCCATCGTTTGCGCCGATCGCCCAGGCCTGTTGGCCGCCATCGCGCGCGTGTTCCGTGCGCACGCGATCCGCGTCCACGACGCACGCATCGCCACGTTCGGCGAGCGCGCCGAAGACTTTTTCTTGATCGGCGGCGAGCATGACGCAATACTCGATCCGGCGGCGTGTGCAGCCCTGCAAAATGCACTCGCGCACATTTTGGATTTTTCAGCGGATGGAAAACGGCATGCCTGAGTTGCGCCACATCATCGAATCGGCTTGGGATCGGCGTGCGGAACTCACGCCCACGAACGCCGGAGCCGAGCTTTCCGCCGCGATCGAGAAGGTGCTGGATGGACTGGAATCCGGCGCACTGCGCGTGGCCGGGCCTGACGCTGACGGAAACTGGCGCGTCAACGAGTGGCTCAAGAAGGCGGTGTTGCTGTCTTTCCGCATTCATCCCAACACCGTCATGGATGCGGCGCCGTCACCGTACTTCGACAAGGTGCCGTTGCGCTTCGAAGGTTTTGACGCAAGCCAATTCCGAGAAGTCGGTGCGCGCGTGGTGCCCGGTGCCGTGGTCAGGCGCGGCGCGCATATCGCGTGCGACGTCGTGCTGATGCCGAGTTTCGTCAACATCGGCGCGCGTGTCGGTGCGGGCACAATGGTCGATACCTGGGCCACGGTCGGTTCGTGCGCACAGGTCGGCGCGAACGTGCACCTGTCCGGCGGCGTCGGCATCGGCGGCGTGCTCGAACCCCTGCAGGCGAGCCCGACCATCATCGAGGACGACTGCTTCATCGGCGCGCGCTCGGAAGTGGTCGAAGGCGTTATCGTCGAGCGCGGCAGCGTGATCGGCATGGGCGTGTTCCTCGGCCAATCCACGCGCATCTACGATCGCGCCACTAGGACGATTTCCTATGGTCGCGTGCCGGCCGGCAGTGTCGTCGTTGCCGGTTCTTTGCCTGCGGTCGATGGCAGTCACAGCCTGTATGCCGCGGTCATCGTCAAGCGCGTTGACGAGAAGACGCGTGCGAAGACCTCGGTCAACGAATTGTTGCGTGGAGACGTTTGAGGCCGGTGCCCGGCCGGATACTCGGGGGAGGTGACTGGTGGACAATCGCATGGCACGGCCGATCTTCGTCGTGGGTTCGCCGCGTTCGGGAACGAGCATACTGACCTGGGCGCTGGGCCAGCATCCGAACATCCTGGTGACCGAGGAATCCGACTGGATCGGCCCGTTCGCGGTGCAGGCCGCTGCGCATCACGCCACCGGCAGCGCGCGCGGCGAACGCTCGCAGTTGAGCGCACTCGGCATTGATCGCGCGGAATTGCTGCACGCTTTCGGCGCCACCATCGATCGGCAAATCCTTCACCATCGCGAATCCCTGGAACGCCGCAAGCACGATAGCGCGCAACGCAACGGTGACAACGCGAGTCCGGAATTCGCGATCGCGCGCGCGGCGGAAGAGCCCAAGGCGCGCTGGGTGGACGGCACGCCGGAGTATTCCCTGCACATCGCCGGATTGCTCGCCTTGTTTCCGGCGGCGAAGTTCGTGCACATCCTGCGCGATGCGGACGAGGTGGTCGCCTCGCTGCTGGTATTCCTCCAGGATGACGGCACGCGCCTCGTCGCCGACGCGGACGAGGCTTACGCCTACTGGTTGCGCCGGGCCGCGGCTTGCGTGGCGGCCGAGCGCGCGCTCGGGGCCGCCATCGTGCACCGCGTGCGCCACGCCGATCTGGCGGCCGATCCCGAGCCGGCATTGCGCGGCATCCTTGAGTTCCTCGGCGAACCCTTCGCGCCGGCCTGCCTCGAACCCCTGCGGCGCCGCATCAATAGCTCGTTTGCCGACGAGTCCGTGCCGCGCGCACGGCCGCAAACTAGCTCCAAGGCGATCGCGCAGGCACGTGAATTGAGTGCGCGCTGGTTGGCATCCGGGCAGGCCGTAACGGCGGAGGCCGAGGCCAAGGCGCAATTCGACGCCGATTTCGAAGAGCGCGTGCGGTATGCCTTGCGTTTGCCGTCCGAATACCGGGCGATGCAAAACGTGCTCGAAAAACTCGAAGTCGAAATGCGCGCGCAAGGTTCTGGTGTCGCGAGCGCAGCCGAGGCTCTGGAGACTAAACGGGCCGCACTGAAGCGAACGCGGAGGGCGCTGACTGTTTCCGGCGTGCTGTTGTTTGCACTCTGGCTGACAACGCTGGCGGAATGGCGGTGGCCGGATCGCATCGCTGCTTCCTGCAGCCTGGCAGTAGCGACGTTCGGTGTGCTGATTTACGCTTGGTGGCGTCGTGCCGGCTTGCGTGCCGTGTGGCGACGACTCCTCGGCAAGAACGAAACCAAGGCAAAGGAACCGCAATGACCACGCTGTATGGACTGGAAAAATGCAGCACCTGCCAGAAGGCGCGCAAATGGCTGGATCGAAAGAAAATCGGGCATGCCTTCGTCGATTACCGTGAGCAGCGCGCCGATGCGGCGACGCTCAAGGCATGGGCCAGGGCCGCCGGCGGTTGGGAAAAGCTGGTCAATCGCACCGGCATGACCTGGCGCAACCTTTTGCCCGCGCGCAAGTCGCCGGGCTCCGATGCCGAGTGGCTGTTGCTGATCAAGGAATATCCGGCCTTGGTGCAGCGCCCGGTGACGGTGCTCGATGATGGCAGCGTGCATTTTGGCTTCACTGACAAACTCTACGCGAAATTATTCGCCGCATGAGCGCAGTCCTTGATTTGACCTGCGAGTTGATTCGGCGCCGTTCGCTGACACCGGATGATGCCGGTTGCCAGACCGCGATCGGCGAACGCCTGCAGCGCGCGGGATTCCGCATCGAGCGCCTTCGCTACGGCGAGGTTTCCAACCTGTGGGCGACGCATGGCAGCGGCGATCCGGTGTTCGTGTTCCTCGGCCACACCGACGTGGTGCCGAGCGGTCCGGAAGTGGACTGGGCGAGCCCACCATTCGAGCCCACGATCCGTGACGGACGTTTGTACGGCCGCGGTGCGGCGGACATGAAATCCGGCGTGGCGGCGATGACGATCGCGCTCGAAGAATTCGCGGCTGCCAATCCGGAGCATCCGGGTACCGTCGCGTTGCTGCTCACCAGCGACGAGGAGGGTCCGCTGAACCGCGATGGCGTTAGGCGTGTTGCCGAGGAATTCCGCCGCCGCGGCCAGCGCATCGACTGGTGCGTTGTCGGTGAGCCGTCGTCGGCCGAAATATTGGGCGACATCGTGCGCGTCGGCCGGCGTGGCTCGTTGTCGGGAAGTTTGACGGTGCGCGGTGTGCAGGGCCATGTCGCTTATCCGGACAAGGTGCGCAATCCGATTCACCTTGCCGCGCCGGCGCTGGCGGAACTTGCCGTCGCTCGCTGGGACGATGGCAATGCCGATTTCCCGCCGACCTCTTTCCAGATTTCCAATGTGCACGCCGGCACCGGCGCGTTGAACGTGGTGCCCGGTGCGCTGGAAGCGAAATTCAATTTCCGTTTTTGTACTGCAAGCACGGCGCAATCCCTGATCGAGCGCGCCGAGGTGATCCTGCGCAAACACAGCCTTGATTTTCACATCGACTGGGATTTGTCTGGCGAGCCGTTCGCCACTCCGGCGGGACGGCTGCGCGAAGCGGTGGCAATCGCGACGAAAGCGATTTGTGGAATCGTGCCGCGCGCTGACACCGGCGGCGGCACTTCCGATGCGCGCTTCATCGCGCCGCTCGGCGCCGAGGTCGTCGAGGTCGGGCCGGTCAACGCCAGCATCCACAAGATCGACGAGCACGTGGCGCTCGCTGATATGGAGCGGTTGCCGGCGCTTTATCGACGGATCGTCGAGAGCCTGTTGATTGGCTAGGCCGCGGCGCGGTTGAGCAGTCCGCGCGCGAGGAACAATTCCACGCGCTCGAACGGAATGCGGTCGCCGGCGTCGCTGCCGTAATATGCTTCGGCGATGCGACCGTGTTCGTCCACCAGGAAATCCGCCGGCATGCGGGTGCTGGTCTTGAGTCCCGCCAGGCCGACCATGCGCAGGCCCCGGAGCAGGGCCGGAACGCGCGTGAAGATGCCCTTCCACTTGCGCCAGAACGAATACTCGATGCCATACGACTCGAAGCTTGCGCCGCTCGCATCCGCAATGACGCTGAAGGGCCGCGGCTGGCGCGCGACGAAACGCCGTACCTGTTCGGGCGTCGCGGCAAACACGGCGACCACGTCCATGCCCAGTCTGGACAGGTTGGCGTGGTGCTGGGTCAATTCGTAGATGCGGAAATTGCAGAACGGGCAGGCCGGGTCGCGGAAGAAGCACAATAGCGTGCGCCGTCCGGTAGCGCCGATGAAGACCGATTTGCCTTCGATGTCGGTCAGCGGAAGTTTTGGCGCCTTGGCCGGCGATGTGAGTCTCATGGTGTTGCCCCTGTGGTTGGAAAGTCGAATCCGGCGCTCACTCAGCGACCCAGTCCGTGCACGTAGACGAGTTTGCCGCCGAACCAGCCGCCGAGGGCGAGTGCGATGAAGCCGCACACGCTGCACGCGATGGCGAGGCTGTCCGGTTCTAGCAGCGTGGTGCGGTCGAGCCGCGCGAACAGGCTGACTGCGTACAGCAGCAACGCCGCAGACATCGCGCCCATATGCAGGTAGATCGTGCGCCAGGCCGGACTTTCCTCGGCGACACGAGTCAATTCGTACATGCCCGCCAGCAGCGCGGGTATCGACATCACCAGGCCAATGGCCAACATGATGCCGGCCAAGTGCCAGGCCGGTGTGCCGAAAAGCACGCTGGCCAGGTCCGCCGCAGTGGCCAGCGACCAGCACGCGACCGGGAAATGCACGAGCGCGGGATGCAACGGATGGCGCATGGCCGATCAGACCAAAAGCAAGCTGAGTAGGGTCAGAAAGCCGACCACGGCAATACCCGCATGCACGCAGACGATCGCTTTCGGCGGCAGCTTGCGGCGCAGATGGAACGAGGCCAGAAAGAAGCCGCCCAGGGCCGCGAGCACAAGAAGGCCGAGGGCGGCAAAAAGCCGCGAGGAACCGGCGCCTTGCAGCGTGACCACGATCAGCGTGACGAGTCCGGCGGCGCCAAGCATGGCGTGTGCCAGCGACAGCGCCCAAGGTGCGAATTTGCCGCGCAGCACATGCGCGGCGAGGACGAGACCGCCGACGGCGGCGATGGCGAAGATGACGATGGCGTAGTTCAGCATGGCGTTCCCCTCGGGTTGAATGAAGATGGTTGGAAAATGGTGGTGCTCAATCGGTGCTGGCCGGCAGGCGCGCCATGACTGTGGCAGTCAGGCGCTCGCAGCGCGCGCCAAGAAACGGAAACGCACCGGTCAGGGCATTGGACAGGTTTTCCTGCAGCGCGGTGTGCAGCAGGCGGCGTGCACGGTGCAGGCGGGTCTTGACGGTTTCGGCGCGGATGCCGAGTGCGTTCGCGGTTTCCTCGATGCTGCATTCCTCGATCTGGCGCATCACGAACACGACGCGGTAGGGTTCCGGCAACCGGTCGACGGCGCGCTCGATGAGTTCGCGCATCTGCGCGCGCGTGGCACCGGCGGCGGGGTCTTCGGAACCGAATTTGCTCGGGAATACCAGCACTTGCGACTCTCCGGATTGGGCAGCTTCGATCTGTTCGACACCTACCACTGCACGGCGCTGCCTGCGCCTGGCGTAGGCTTCGTTGAGGACGATGCGCGTGAGCCAGGTGAGCAGGCTGGCCTCGCCGCGGAAGCCGTCGAGCTTCGCGAACGCGTGCATATAGGCTTCCTGCACCGTGTCCTCGGCCTCGGCGTCGTCGTCGAGCACGCTGCGCGCGATGCGGAACAGGCGCTGGTTGCCGCGCTGGACGATCTGCCGGTATGCCTCGCGTCGGCCGCGCCGGGCCAGGTCCACCAGTTCGATGTCTGGCAGTGCGGCGTAATCGACGGCAAGGTTGTCGGACATATCGCATGCTCCTTGCGCCATCGGATGGAGCTATCGCGAGAAAGGTTCCCGCATTTGGGTCTGCACAACCACATTGTGGGGTTGGCAGCCCACGCCGAGTGCGCGCAGGCCCGCACTCGGCTACGACGATTCAAGCACGCGCGTGCTTGAATCGCGAGCGGCACATCCGTGTGCCGCGTAGCCTGCTTCAGCGTGTGGCGGGGACGATCTCCAGTGTGTACTTTGTCGCACCGGGCAGGAACGGCATCGCCTTGCCCGCGGCCCAAGCCGCGTCGCCGGCGCCGTAGAAGGGGCTGAGCGGGTTGTCGCTCTGCCCGCCCGGCATGTGGAAATAGCCGTATTCCTCGTGGCCGGGTTCCACCGC
>DATIVQ010000215.1:0-4020 GCA_035465735.1 Rudaea sp. | reverse complement strand
GCGCACGCGCTGTGCGCTCAACTCGTTCGCGCCCATCACCATGCGCGGAAACTTGTGTGCAAGCTCGAGATATTCGGCCTTGCACGCGGCGTCGCTGCCGCCGGTGGGCAAGCCAAGCGACTGCGCGATCTCGCGGTCGCTCCCCTGCGCCGGGTCGGTCAGGCGTTGCGCGATCTTGACGACATCGACGAAACCTTCGCCGTAATTCGAATAGCCGTACTGCCTTGCGAGCTTTTCCAGATCGCCGGAGTCGGCCAACGATTTCGCCGGCCGCTCGATGCCGAGCAGGGTGCGCTTGAGCGCATCGCTGGCGTTGGCCGGAGCCATGGTCGCGACGAATTGCGCGTTCTCGATCGCGAACATCGCGACGATTTTTTCGTTGCCCAGATACCAGTAATCCTGGTCGCCTACTTTCGCGGTCGGCAGCGTGGCGCCGGACTTGTGCTCGATGTCGGCGATGGTGGCGCGGAACTTGGCCGCATCGCCGAGTTCGAAGCGCAGCACGGGCACGAGGCCCACGCCGTACAAGGCGACGCGCATGTCGGGCTTGAGTCCGAGTTCGCGTAGCTTGTCCCAGGTGTCGTGCGTCTTGAGCGTGTCGAGCACGGCGCGCGCGGCGGCGATCGCGTGCGCATCGCCCGGCTTGGCGGCAGCGAAGCGGTCGAGCGCGTGCTCGTAAACGCCGAGCGCGGCGGGCAGGTATTCGTGCATGCGCCGCGACCACTGCTCGGTGACGGCCGTGGGCGTAGGCTCGATATCGGCATAGACGTAAGGCGTATCCGCCGGCACGAAGGCGAGCGGAGCATTCTTGTCCACGGACTTGCCGCAGGCGGCGAGAAGGGCAGCAGCGGCGGCGAGCGCAGCCAGACGATAACGGCGATGCATGGCGTTTTCCCCGATGGGCCGCGGGCGCGGCGATGGGAATTATGCCTTGTCGGCGAGCAACTCGGCCAATACGGCCATGCGCAGGTACACGCCGTTGGCGACCTGTTCGAGGATCAGCGATTGTGGCCCGTCGGCGACGTCGGAGGCGATCTCCACGCCGCGGTTGATCGGGCCGGGGTGCATGACCCGGCAATCCGGCGCGGCGCGGCGCAGGCGCTGTGCGGAAAGGCCGTAACGCTGGAAGTACTCGGCTTCCGACGGAATTGCCGCGGCCTGCATGCGCTCCTTCTGCAGGCGCAGCATGATAGCCACGTCGACGCCGGCAATGGCTTCATCGAAATCGTGGAAAATGCGGCATTGTGGAAATTCGCTTGCCTCCGGCGCCAGTTCCGGCGGCGCGCACAGGCGGATGTCGTCCACGCCGAGCGTTGCCAGCGCGCGCACGTCCGAACGCGCCACGCGCGAATGGCGGATGTCGCCGCAGATCACCACGCGCAGCTTCGCGAAATCCCCGGCGTGGCGGCGCAGGGTCAGCGCATCGAGCAGGCCCTGCGTGGGATGCGCACGGTTGCCGTCGCCGGCGTTGAGCACGGCCGCGGCGGAACGCAGGTTTTGCGCGATGAATTCCGGCGTACCGGACTGCTTGTGGCGCACCACGAACGCATCGCAGTGCATGGCTTCGAGTGTGTGCACGGTGTCGAGCAGGGTTTCGCCCTTGACCGTCGAGGAATGCGCGATGTCGAAATTGATCACCTGCGCGCCCAGGCGCTGCGCGGCGAGGTCGAACGAGGTGCGCGTGCGCGTGGACGGCTCGAAGAACAGGTTGATTACGGTGCGGCCGCGCAGAAGGTCCAGCGGTCGCGTGCCATCGCGGCTTTGCGCGCGCAGGTTTTCGGCGCGCTCGAGCAGGGCAACGATGGTCTCGCGCGGCAGGCCGTCGAGCGTAAGCAAGTGGCGCAGGCGGCCGTTGGCGTCGAATTGCAGGTCGTGCATTTGCAGAGCCCACGAAAAATGAAGATTTTACTTTAGAAGTGCGGCCATGGATGGCCGCTTTTTGATCTTCGCGATCATGGACGATCGCATAGCCATTGCTCGATGATGATTTCCGCCGCGACCGCATCGAGCGCCGCCGCGTGCTTGCGCCGCGCCTGTCCGCTGGCGCGGCGCTGCGCGAAGCGGTGTGCTGCTTCACGCGAACTCAGGCGTTCGTCCACAAGCCGTGTCGGCAGGCTGCAGCGTTCGCCGAGTTGCGCGGCAAACATGCGCGCGGCCGTGCTGTTGTTCTGTTCCACACCATCCATCGTCAGCGGCAGTCCGACCAGCAGGATCTGTGGGCGCCATTCGCGCACCAGCGCATCCACGCGCGGCCAGTCCGGGCCCTGTGCGCCGTTGGCGACCACTTCGAGCGCGCGCGCGGTGCCGGTCAACGCGTTGCCGACCGCCACGCCGATGCGGCGCGCGCCGTAGTCGAAGCCGAGCACGGTGGAAACCGCGTCAGGCGTGGCCGGCATAGTCGGTGAGACTGGAAATGTTCACGCCGACCAGGTTCGCCGCCGCTTCCCAACGGGTCTCCAGCGGGGTGGAGAACAGGATCGCCTCGTCCGCCGCGCAGGTCAGCCAGGCGTTTTCCTTAAGTTCGATCTCGATCTGGCCAGGGCTCCAGCCGGCATAGCCGAGCGCGACGATGGCGTTTTCCGGGCCATTGCCTTCAGCCATCGCTGCGAGCACGTCGCGCGAGGTCGTCACGCACAGGCGTTCGGAAATTTTGTACGAGGATTCCCAGTCCCCGGGCGGCGCATGCAGCACGAAGCCGCGCTCGGGCTGCACCGGTCCGCCGATCAGCACCGGCGCCTCGCTGATGCGGCTGAGTTCGGACTTGATGTTCATCTGCGCGAGCACGTCGCCGAGCCGGTATTCGGACAGGCGGTTGATGAGCAGGCCCATCGCGCCGTCCTCGCCGTGCTGGCACACGAAGGCCACGCTGCGCTTGAACAGCGGATCGCGCGTGCCCGGCATCGCGATCAGGAACTGGTTGGCTAGGGAGCTGGTTTGGTGCATGCGCGTATTGTACCGCGCAGCAGGTAATGCAGAGATTTCTCAGCGATTTCTCAAAACGTCACCCGGCAGGAACTGCCACGTGCGCGTGATGTACAACTCGTCGATGTTCTCGTCCTTGGGGATCGGCGGAAATGGCGCGGACAGGCGCACGATGCGGATCGCGGCATCGTCGAGGATCTTGTGGCCGCTGGACTGGATCACGTCGATGGCCTTGATCGCGCCCTTGCGATCCAGGGCGACGGTAAGCACGAGATTGCCGTGCACATGCCCACGGCGCGCCTCGTCGGGGTAATTGAGGTTGCCGATGCGTTCCACGCGCGCAACCCAAGCGGCCATGTAGGCCGCGTAAGCGTATTCCTTGGTGTTGGCCGAGATGTACTTCTTGTGCGGGCGCTTGGCGTAGGCTTGGCTTTCGCGCTGGATCTCGGTGGCGAGCTTGGCCATCTCGAGCTTGGTTTCCAGCAGGTTGTGCAAGGTCGGTTGCGGCAGCGGCGGTTGTTCCGGCGTTTCGTGTTCGCTGCGTACGGAAAAATCCGACTGCGGCGCGGTGAGCATTTCGCGTTCGGTCGGCGGCGACGGTCGCGGCGCGGACGCGCGCAATGGCCGCGGCGCGATGCCCGGCTCCGGCTTGTTCACGGGGCTGGAAACCAGGGCGCTCGGTCGCAGCGCGCGTGCGCTGTCGCCGCCGCCGGTGTTGTTGGCCTGGGCGAGAAAATCCGCATTCGCGGGTTTCTGGCCCGACGCGGACTGCACCAGGATCACGTCGAGCGAGGGCAAGCTCGGCGCGGGTTTTTCGTAGGCGAACGTAAGACCCAGCGCGAGCACGCCGTGGAAGATCAGCGAGAACAGGAACGTCACGCTGAGCCGGTCGCGGCTGCCGATGGCCGGTGCCGCGGCACTCACCGGCGCTTGGCCTCGATGACGTCGAACAATTGTCCGGCAATGTTGAGGCCGAACTGCGCGTCCAGTTCGCGGATGCACGTCGGCGAGGTGACATTGACTTCGGTGAGGAATCCACCGATCACGTCCAGGCCCACGAACAACATGCCGCGGCGACGCAGTTCCGGGCCGACCTCG
>DATIVQ010000214.1:0-3685 GCA_035465735.1 Rudaea sp. | reverse complement strand
CGCGTAGGCGTTCATCCTTCCCGACGTGAACGAGTCGAGCGTCGTCTTGCCGTGTCCGGGGCGCAGGGTGACGCGCAGCTCGGGTCCGCCTTGCTCGCTATTTGCGCTGGTGAAATAGCAGGTCTGCGGATCGCCTTGCAGCGGCTTGGTGCCGGTAACGGGCTGGTCGAGGATGCCGGCAACATCGGCCAGGGTCAGCAGCTTGCGGTCGCAGACGTTGCCTTGCGCGGATGCCAACTTGCCCGATATTTGATTCACCGC
The DNA here is from genome assembly GCA_035465735.1 of Rudaea sp. GTDB lineage: Bacteria > Pseudomonadota > Gammaproteobacteria > Xanthomonadales > Rhodanobacteraceae > Rudaea. Next base: position 3,424 of record DATIVQ010000214.1, on the reverse strand, counting down.
ACCGACGGATTTTCCCGTTGATGTGTTCTGCGCGCAGGCAGCGAGCGAACATGCCGCGAAAATTGCCATGATGCGCATGGTTTTCTCCGTGATAGCAACTTCATTTCGGCTGGAAATCCGGATCGCCGGTCCACCACAAGGCGAATGCGAGCATGTCGGCGGTGTTGCGGTCGCTTTGCGTCCGCGTGGCGTCGAGGCCGGTATGGCCGGCGTCGTAATCCACGCGCAGCAGCACCGGCTTGCCGCTGGCCGTCGCGGCTTGCAGGCGCGCGGCGAGTTTGGCCGGTTGCCAGGCGGGGACGCGCGGGTCGTTGGCGCCGGCGTAAATCAGGACCGGCGGATACTTCACGCCGTCGCGCGCGTGCGCGTAGGTGCTCATCGCATACAGTGCCTTGAAACCTTCCGGATCTTTCACGCTGCCGAATTCCGGGATGTTGTCCGGTCCGTTCGCAGTGGTCTCGAAACGCAGCGTGTCCGTCAACGGCACGCGATCGACGGCGACAGCGAACAGGTCGGGACGTTCCTCGATCGCGCGTCCGATCAGGATTCCGCCTGCGCTTTGCGACCAGCCGAAAAGTTTCGAAGGTTGCGTGTATTTGTGATCCACCAGGTACTGCGCGCAGGCGATGAAATCCTTCCAGGTGTTCGGCTTGGTGGCCTTGTAGCCGGCCAGATGCCAGGCTTCACCGTATTCGCCGCCACCGCGCACATGCGCGAACGCGATGATCTGCGCGTGGTCGTACCAGCTCCGCATGGCTGGGACGTAAAATGGCGAAGTGCTGGTGCCGTAGGCGCCGTATCCGGTGATCATCGCGGTGTTTCTGCCGTCCAGCTTGACGCCTTTCCTGTGGACGATCGACATGGGTACCAGCGTGCCGTCCCAGCTCTTGACCTTGACTTCGTCGACCGCTAGTTCATCGGCTTTGTCGTAAGGCCCCGCCGGTTGCAGACCGTCATCCGTCAGCTTGCCTGTTTGCGCATCCACGATCATGTAGGCCGGCGAGCGCAGGTAACTGTTTACGAGCAGTGCAACCGCATCGCTCGAGTCATCGGTGCTGATTCCGGCAACATCGCCGGGGTAGGGCAATGTTAATGTTTCGGGTTTGGCGTCTTTCGCCAAACGTAGGCGATGGATGCTGTTGGCGCCGGCGTCATTGATCCGCCAGAAGATTGCATCGCGCCCGGCGTAGACGGCACTGATCGGCAACTTGCCTTGTGTGATCGCGGTTTCGGGTTTCGAGTCGGGCTTGCCCAGATCGAGCTTGACGATTTCCCCACGCGGCGCGTTTTTGCGCGAGAGCCAGTACAGCATGTCGCCGGTAAGCGCGATGGTCGGAGTGTCGGAGTCGTCGCCGCCGATGTACTGATCGTCGTAGCTGGCGGCAACCGATCGCCACGCGGTTTTGCCATCCTTGATCGATGCGGTGGGCGCGACATAGATGCGCAGGCGCGGATCGCTGCCGGGCGAAATGAACGCGACGGCATATCTGGAATCGGCTGCCGTCCACACAAAAGGAAATTCGTTAGAAGCCACCTCGATTCCTGCGCCGGCAACGCCGTGGCCAAGGATGGCTGGATCGTTTTCGAACGCACGGCCGAGCACGTGCAGATAGACGCGTTCGTTCTGGAGTTTTGCCGTAGCCGGCATGCCCGGCGCGAGAATTTGTCCGCGCGTGTAGAAAAACGCGCCGCCATCAGCACGCCAGTAAGGTGCGCCGAGATCCATGCGATCCGCGGATTCGCGCAGGTCTTTACCCGCACTCACGTCGAGAATGTGCAACACGCCTTCCTCGGAACCGCCCGCCGAGATCAGGTAGGCGATATGGCGTCCATCAGGCGACGGCCGGTAATCGTGGATGCTGTAGTGTGACTGGTCGCTGCCTGGAATCTTCTCCGGATCGATCAGCAGTTTGTCCGGGCCACTGACGCCGTCGCGCACATAAAGTTTCGGCGATTGCGCGCCCTGCGGCGTGCGCAGGCTGTAGTAGCGTCCGGCGACGATCTGCACGCGGCTCACTTGCGCGGGTTCCGAGGAATTGAGATCGTCGATGCGCTTGTACAACTTCGTGTAGCCGGGCAACGCATCCAGCGTCGCGCGCGTGTAGTCGGCCTGGGCTTTCATCCAGCGTTGCATCTGCGAATCTTTCAGGTTCTCCATCCAACGGTAGTTGTCGACGACCTTGGTGCCGAAGTAATCGTCGGTGACCTGGCGCACCGGCGCGGTGGGCGGCGGCGCGGCGGCAAACGTCGCTGTGGATGCGAACAGGGCCGCGGCAAAAAAAGCTTGCGGATATTTCATGCTGTGTCTCCTTACAATGGTGATTCACGCTGGTGTCGTCGTCAGCCACGCCGTGAACGAGCTCCATGCGGATATGCCGGCTACCCACGTGGCCAGGTAGTCGTTGCCGACGAGGAGCAATCCGCCGAGCACGGAGGCCGGATGCAGGCGCCGATAACGGAAAGTGTCGATAGCGATGCAGGCAAGCATCAGCAGGTTGCGCAGCGTCGATGGATCGATGTTCCAGGATGTGTAGTGATTGATGAAGCGCGCGAGTGCCGCATCGAGCAGCAGGATCGCCGCCAGAAGCATCAGCCGCTTGTGCCAGTCGCTGCGTCGCTTGCGCAGTACGATCGCCGCACTGACCAGCACTGCGAAGGTCGCGAGGTTGAATAATCCGAGCGCCAGGAACAGCGGCGCCGGCATATGCGGTGGCATGTGGTCGCCACCGAGGCGGCAGGCGACGATCAGCGTTGCCGTATCGGCTGTGACCACCACTACTGCCAGCGCAGCGCCGAGGATTCCCAGGTGCATGTGCAGATCCACGCGGTGGCGTGCTACCAGCAGCGCCTGGACGAAGAACAGGGCGATCCAGGTCAGCATCACCATGCCGTGCACACGCACCAGGACGCTTACGCTGCCGAGTTGCGAAAGCAGTGGAATATCGATGCTGAAACCAGCCAGCACCACGACGATCACGCCAATCGCGGCGGCGACGTAGTAGCGGTGTTCACCAACGCTTGGCAGGGCACGCGTATTCATGCAAACAGCCACTGGTCGGGGCGAGTAACAATTTATTGGGGAGGCCAGGAGAGATCCATGTTTGCGCATATCTTTCTCCTGCGAATTCATCGTGTAGCGCGGCTGGGTCACGAGCCCTTGCAGGTTTCCTCGTCGGTCTTGACCCATTTGCCATCCTTGCCGCGCTCCATGCCCGTGTGGCTGGTCAGGCCGTTTTCCCCTGTTGTGAAGATGTCGCGAAACGATGCGGGCTTGCCGTCCGTGGACTCGTCGAACGTGATGCTGTCGCCTTTCCAGCCGGCGCTGGTGCCGGTGCTGTAGGCGGAGTCGGAGTTGTACAGGCTCACCGTGACAAAGCGTTGCTTCGCGGCGTCGTAGGAGAAGTACTGCGCGACGTGAAAGGGT
>DATIVQ010000213.1:0-2288 GCA_035465735.1 Rudaea sp. | reverse complement strand
CGGCGATCATCGTCTCGCGCCGGCGCCGGGTCGCCGCTCGGTCGAAGTCGAAACCATCGACCTGGACACCGCGCTCGGCGGTGCGCCGCTGGATTTCATCAAGATCGACACGCAGGGCGCCGAGCCGCGCATCCTCGCCGGGATGTCCGCGACCTTGTCCGCCAACCGCGAGCGCCTGGGCTGCCTGATGGAATTCGCGCCGGGCCTGCTCGAACTGGCCGGCATCTCGCTTGACCGCTACGCCGCGCAACTCGCCGCACTCGACGCGCGCGTCTTCGCCATCGCCAAGCCCGACCGCTGTGTGCAGATGCTGCGGCTCTCACCCTTGCGCGAGGGCCTGGACAGGCTTGCCGGGCAACTCGCGCAGATCGGCATGGTGGATGTCTCCTGCGACGTATTCGCGGTTTTTGGCGAGGCCGCGGAAAACGCGTGGCTGGCGCGGTTCCGCCAAGCCGGCGTCGGGTAAACTAGGCCGGCGGCGCCCGCCGCAAAGAGGAAACGCCCGTGCCGGAATTCACCGGCGATGCGCGCGCCGACGCACAGGCGCGCTTCGCCATCGTTGCCAGCCGCTGGAACCCGCGCATCGTCGATGCGCTCGTCGACGGCGCCCGGCGTGCGTTCGCCGCGCACGGCGTGGATGAGGCGGCGCTCGATCTGATCCGCGTGCCGGGTGCGTGGGAGATCCCACAAGCGGCGGCGAAGCTCGCGCTCGGCGGTCGGCATGCGGCGATCCTCGCCTTCGGCTGCGTCGTGCGCGGCGACACGCGCCACTTTGAGCACGTCGCGGACGAATGTGCGGCAGGCCTGATGCGCGTGGCCCTGGACAACGGCGTGCCGGTACTCAACGGCGTGCTCGCCGTCGAGCGCTTTGATGACGCGCAGGCACGCGCCGGCGGCGCGCGCGGCAACAAGGGCGAGGACGTCGCGTTGGCGGCGCTGGAAATCGCCGATCTTTGGAGGCGCTTATGAACGCACCGAACCGACCTGCCGGCATCGACCTCGCCGCGCGTTCGCGCGCGCGCCGGCGTGCAGCGCAGGCAATCTACGCCTGGCAGGTCGGCGGCAATCCGATGAAGGACGTCATCGAAGAATTCCGCCATGAACAGGACATGGAAATCGCGGACCTGGATTATTTCGAGGATTTGCTGCGTGGCGTGGATAAACACTGCGCCGAACTCGATGCCGGGCTGGCGCCGTGGCTCGATCGCGACATGGCGCAGGTCGATCCGATCGAACGCGCGGTGTTGCGCCTGGCCGCCTACGAACTGCAGCATCGCGTCGACGTGCCGTACCGCGTCGTCATCAACGAAGCGATCGAAGTCGTCAAGCGTTTCGGCGCCGAACACGGCCACACCTATGTCAATGGCGTCCTCGACAAGGCCGCGCGCGAGTGGCGCTCGGCGGAGGCCGAAGGACCGCGTCGCGGCTGACGTGGCCGAATTCGCGCTGATCGACCTGATCCGCAGCCGCTGTGCCGTCGCACGCGCGGACGTCGTGCTGGGCATCGGCGACGATGCCGCTCTGCTCGCCGTCCCACCGGGGCAACGGCTCGCCGTGAGCACCGACACGCTCGTCGCCGGCGTGCATTTCCCGCACGCCGCGACGGCACGCGACATCGGCTGGAAGGCGCTCGCCGTGAACCTGTCCGATCTCGCCGCGATGGGCGCGGAACCGGCCTGGGCCACGCTCGCGCTGACCTTGCCGGGCGCGGATGCGCGCTGGGTGGATGAATTCGCCGTCGGTTTCTCCGCGCTCGCGCGCGAACACGCGGTCGCGCTCGTAGGCGGAGATACGACGCAGGGTCCGCTCTGCATCACCGTGACGATTCACGGTTTCGTGCCGGAAGGCGCAGCGCTCACCCGCGCCGGTGCGCAAGTCGGCGATGGCATTTATGTCACCGGCACGCTCGGCGATGCGGCAGCGGGGTTGCGACAGGCGTTATCGAAAACGGCCGGCAGTCCGCACTTGCTCGAACGCCTGCATCGTCCCACGCCGCGCGTTGCGCAAGGCCTGGTCCTGCGCGGGCGCGCGACGGCGTGCATCGATTTGTCCGACGGACTCGCCGCCGATCTCGGCCATGTCTGCGACGCCAGCGGTGTCGGTGCGCAAGTCGATGCGGACGCGCTGCCGGCGTCGCCGGCGCTCGTGGCCGCGTTCGACGCCACGGCGCGGCGCGAATTCCAGATTGCCGGCGGCGACGATTACGAATTGTGTTTCACACTTGCCGATGCGCAGGCGACCAGCGTGTTGCGCGATCTCGCCGACAGCGGCTGCGCCGCGACGCGCAT
>DATIVQ010000212.1:0-4339 GCA_035465735.1 Rudaea sp. | reverse complement strand
AGGCGTGGACATGTACGTGAAGGTCGAGGCCTTCAACCCGATGTCCTCGGTCAAGGATCGCCTCGCCATCGGCGTCATCCTCGACGCCGAGGCGCGCGGCACGCTCAAGCCCGGTCAGACCGTGGTCGAAGCCACGTCCGGGAATACCGGCATCGCGCTGGCCATGGTCTGCGCGGCCAAAGGCTATCCGTTCGTCGCCTTCATGAGTGACACGTTTTCGATCGAACGGCGCAAGCTCATGCGCGCGCTCGGCGCAACAGTGATCCTCATTCCGGCCGCCGAACGTGCCACCGGGATGATCAAACGCGCCGAGGACTACGCGAAGAAACACAACGCCTTTCTTGCGCGCCAGTTCGACAACGAAGCCAACCCCGCCTATCACCGCAGCACGACCGGCCCGGAAATCCTGCAGGACTTCGCCGGCAAGCGCCTGGACTGGTTCGTCACCGGCTGGGGCACGGGCGGCACGCTCACAGGCGCCGGCGAAATGCTCAAGCTTGCGCGGCCGAACGTGAAGGTCGCCGCCTGTGAGCCGGAAGTCGCGGCCATGCTTTCGGGCAAGGAGTGGACGCCACACAAGATCCAGGGCTGGACGCCGAATCTGGTTCCGGCCGTGCTCAACCGCAACGTTGCCGACCGCATCGTCTGCGTCAGCGACAACCTCGCGCGCGACACCGCGCGAGCGCTGTCGCAGAAGGAAGGCATATTCTGCGGAATTTCTTCCGGCGCCACCTTCGCCGCCGCGCTGGAAGTGGCGAAGGATGCGAAACCCGGCGAGGTGATCCTTGCGATGCTGCCCGATACCGGCGAGCGTTATCTCTCGACCTTCCTGTTCGAAGGCATCAACGAAGGCACGGACGTGGAACTCGCGGATCTGTGAGTTTCGGTGCGCGGGCGCAGGTTTTAAACCCTGCGCCTGCGGCCGCGCGCAATCCCGTAAATGCTGACGAGCAACCATGCCAGCTCCATCAGGAACGCCGACAGGTTGAACGCGTAGAGCAGCGATACCAGCACGAGCAACGCGCCGGCCGCATTGAGCAACTGGTACGGCAGCGCGTTGCCGTGCAGACGTCCGGCCTGCAGCAGGAAATACGCGAGCAGGATCAGGACGACGCCGTGCAAACCGATGGCGTCGGGCCAATGCAAGTTGATCAAGAAGATTTATCCCGCTGCCGCAACGCTTCGAACAACACCACGCCGGTGGCGACCGACACGTTGAGGCTTTCCACGCTGCCGCGCATTGGAATCTTTGCGAGATAGTCGCAGGATTCGCGCGTGAGCCTTCGCATGCCCTCGCCTTCACTGCCCAGCACGATGGCGATTGGGCCTTTCAGATCGAGGTCGTAGAAATCCTGTGAGGCATCGCCAGCCAATCCTGCCAGCCATACGCCCTGTTGCTTTAATGCCTTGAGCGTGCGCGCAAGATTCGTCACGGCGAAGAACGCAATGCGGTCGGCCGCACCGGCCGAAGCCTTGCGCACTGTCGGCGTTATGCCTGCAGCCTTGTCCTTCGGCACGACGACCGCCGTGACGCCCGCAGCTTCCGCGCTGCGCAGGCACGCGCCGAGATTGTGCGGATCGGTCACGCCGTCCAGCACGAGCAGCAGTGCATTGGCGCCAGCTTTCTCAACCAGCGCGGTCAGCTCGTTCTCGCCGCGGGGCGGGGGCGTGCGGTAGCGCGCGACCGCGCCTTGATGGCGTGCGCCACCGGTCATCTTGTCAAGCGCGGCCTTGTCGCGTGCGTGCGGTTTTACGCCGGCTTCGCGCGCGCGTTCGGACAATTCCTTCAGGCGCGCATTGTGGCTGTCGCCTTCGAGGTAGAGTTCCACGATGTTGCCGGGATCGTGCGTGAGCGCCGCCTCGATCGCGTGGATGCCGTAGATCAGCTCGCCGCTCATGGGTTCTTCCTTCCGCGTTCCGCAGTCGCCAATCTGAAATCGATCTTGCGATCCTCCAGACTTGCGCGCAACACCTGCACGCGCACGGCATCGCCAAGGCGGAACTTCAACCCGCGCCGCTCGCCGGTCAGCAGATGCCGCACGGGATCGAAGTGGTAGTAATCGTTCGGCAGCTGCGTGATGTGCACGAGTCCTGACACCTGCGATTCGGACAATTCCACAAACAGGCCGAAAGAGGTAACGCCCGAAACCACGCCATCGAATTCGCTGCCAACGTGCTTTTCCATCCACGCGCACTTGTAGCGCTCGTCGACGTCGCGCTCGGCCTCGTCGGCTCGGCGTTCGTTGTGCGAGCAATGCGTAGCCAGATTGACCATCTCACCCGGCGAGTACGTGTATTCCGACGGCTTGGCCTTGCTCAAGGCGTAGCGGATCGCGCGATGCACGAGCAAGTCGGGATAGCGCCGGATCGGCGAGGTGAAATGCGCGTAGGCATCGAGCGCAAGGCCGAAGTGGCCGGAATTCTGCGCGCTGTACACAGCCAGCGACTGCGAGCGCAGCAGTACCGATTCGATCAAACCCGCATCGACGCGATCACGGATTTTTTTCAGCAGATTGGAAAAATCCTTCGGCCTCACCTGCGCGGCCGGCGGCATCTTCAGGTGGAACTCGCGCAGGAATTCGAGCAGGTCCTCGTACTTAGCCTCCGGCGGCGGCGCGTGATCGCGGTACAGCGCGGGAATCTTGCGCTGATCGAGGAATTTCGCCGCCTCGACGTTCGCGGCGATCATGCACTCCTCGATCAGCCTGTGCGCGTCGTTGCGCGCCTCGGCACCGAGCTGCACCACGTCGCCGGCCTTGTCGAGGCGGAATTTCACCTCGCGGCTGTCGAAATCGATGGCGCCGCGGCGTTGGCGCGCCTTGGCAAGGATGCGATAGAGCTGATGCAGGTGTTCCAGGTACGGCAGCACGTCGGCGAGTTCCTCGCGCGCATCGGCCTGTTTCTCGCCCAGCGCCTGCCACACGCGCGTGTAGGTCAGGCGTGCGTGCGAGCGCATTACCGCCGCATAGAACTTCGAGCGCGCCACTTCGCCGTCATGGCCGACGACCATGTCGCAGACCATGCACAAGCGTTCGACTTTCGGATTGAGCGAGCAGATGCCGTTCGAAAGCGTCTCCGGCAGCATCGGCACGACGAAGCCGGGAAAGTACACGGAAGTCGCGCGCTTGACCGCTTCATCGTCGAGAGCGGTGCCCGGACGCACATAGTGTGAAACATCGGCGATCGCAACAACGAGCCGGAATCCCTCCTTCGTCGGCTCGGCAAAAACCGCATCGTCGAAATCGCGCGCGTCTTCGCCATCGATCGTGACGAGCGGCAGTTTGCGCAAATCCACGCGGCCGGCGATTTCATCGCCGGCGACTTGCGGCTCGACCTGCGCTGCCTCGCGCAATGCATCATCCGGCCAATCTTGCGGCAGTCCGTGGCTGGCGATGGCCATCTCCACGATCAGTGACGGCACCAGGCGCTCGCCGAGCACACTGACGATCTCGCCGATCGGGCCGCGCTGCGCAGTCGGCGGCTGGGTGATTTCGGCGACGACGATCTGCCCGGAACGCGCATCGCGTTGCTTTCCCGGCGGGATCAGCACGTCCTGATGCAGGCGGCGGTCGTCCGGCACCACAACGACGATGCCGTTTTCGACGACGACGCGCCCGACCAGCCGCGACGCGCGGCGTTCCAGCACCTCGGCGATCGCGCCCTGCTTGCGACCGCGATGATCGACACCGACGATGCTGGCGAGGACGCGGTCGCCATGCAGCACCTTGCGCATCTCGACCGGCGACAGGTAAATGTCGTCTCCGCCCGCATCCGGACGCAGGAAGCCGAATCCTTCCGCATTCGCGAGGATGGAACCCGGGATCAGATCGAGCTTCTGCGCAACGCCGTAGCCGCCGCGCCGGTTCTGCAGAAGCTGGCCATCGCGCAGCATGGCGGCCAGGCGCTTGGACAGCGCTTCCAGATCGCGCGGATCGGACAAGCCCAGCTCGCGCGACAGCGCTTCGACAGTGAGCAATTCGCCGCGTTCGCTCAGGCAGTCGACGATGGCCTCGCGGCTCGGGATCGGGTGCGCGTAACGCTGCGCCTCGCGCCGTGCGTGCGGATCGACACGTTCCGGCCCGGCCCCGCCGCTGCGCCGCGGCGGCTCCGGCATCCAGCCGGGGCGCTTCGCCGCGGATTTGCGCGGTGCCTTGCCGCCTGAAGTTTTTCGTTTCACGAGTGTCCTATAATTGACAAGCTACGGCGCGATCGTTATTGTTCGCGGCCCTGCGCAAGCAGGCGCACCTGCCCAGGTGGCGGAATTGGTAGACGCACTAGTTTCAGGTACTAGCGGGTAAAACCGTGGAGGTTCGAGTCCTCTCCTGGGCACCATCGCATC
>DATIVQ010000211.1:0-2862 GCA_035465735.1 Rudaea sp. | reverse complement strand
GAGGACGATGGACCTATGCCGATCTTGAACAGGTCGAATGTGCTGACGGCCACGTCGAGATTCCCTGCGAGCTATCGCGGTATTCTACGCCCGCGATGCGCCTGACACTCTACCAACGCGACGACTGCCGACTGTGCGATCTGGCGCTGGAGGTGCTCGCGCAAGCGCGCGCTCCGGAATTCTCCAGCGTCTTCATCGATGACGATGCCGAGCTGGAGGCGCGCTATGGCGCACGCGTGCCGGTGCTGAGCGAGAATGATTCCGGCCGCGAATTGAACTGGCCGTTCGATGCGGCGGCCGTGATGAGGTTCATCGGAAGCTGAAAAGCAAAGGCCGCACGAGGCGGCCTTTGCGTGACTGGTTGGCTGGCTTCTTCGTTCAGAGCAGCGACTTGGCGTGATCGAGCACCGCGCCGCAAGCCTTCTTCGTCAGCTTGGATTTCATGTCGCCCATGCCTCCCATGCCGCCGCCGAGTTTACTCAGGTCGACGCTCTTGCCGTCGCTGGTCTGCACCAGACCGTTCGAGCCGTCGGCGAAGCCCTGATCCTTGTTGTCCGCGCCCAGGCCCGCCTTGCCCATCAATTTGTCCTTCATCGAGGACGCGGCGTCGCCACCGAGATAATTGTTCTTGACGCAATAGCTGATCACTCCCGCGGCGTTGCCGGCGCTGCCCGATGCGAGCGAAGACAAATCGCTGCCGCCGGCCAGAGTGTCGAGTCCGCCCGCGAAGGCCGTCGAGCAAACGATGATGCCGACCAGTGCGCAGAATAACTTGCCTGTTTTCATGCCGTTCTCCCTTGCGTTGGGGGGAAGGCTACCTTACGACGGGAATCGTTTCGGCCACGTTAATGCGCGGGGAAAAAGCTCGAAAAATTGCCCTCATCCGCGCGCGGTGGCTTCCACGTCAGGCGTGCGCCAGCCGCTGGCCAGACCCCAGAAATAGAACGCCAGGCCGAACAGGCCGACGATGACGAGATCCCAGCCGTAGGGCATCCAGCCCAAGCCGTGGAATTTCGTGCTGCCGACGTAGGACAGCGCCGAGATTGCCGGCAGGTAGACGATGAGCCACCACGCGCCGCGCAACTGGCGTCTGAAATCCTGCCAGCGTCCGCGCGCCTGATAGTAAAAATAAATCGGCAGGCCGACGACCACGAGCAGGACGATCTGCCCGCACAGCGGCCACGTCGCCCAGTACATGAGTTCGGTGGAGAACACGAACGCCAGGCACGACAGCACGCTCAATGCCGGCAGGCGCAGCGGCCGATGCATTTCCGGCGCGGTGCGGCGCAGCACGGCTGCGCTGACCGGACCGGTCAGGTACGAGATGATGGTCGCGCCGGAAATCACCGCCGCGAGCGTGCCCCAGCCGCGGAAGAAAAACAGGAACACGAAACCGACCGCCAGGTCGAACCACATCGCCGCGCGCGGAACGCCCCAGCGCGGATGCACAGTGCCGAACGCCACCGGCATGGTGCCGTTTTTCTGCATGGCGTAGAGCATGCGCGCGCAGGTCGCGGTGTAGGTCATGCCGGTGCCGCTCGGGCTGATGAAGGCGTCCGTGTACAGAAGCACGGCCAGCCATTGCAGGTTGACAATCAGCGCCAGCTGCGCGAACGGCGAGCGGAAATCGATGCCGTGCCAGCCGTATTGCGCGAGGATGTCCGGCGGCACCGCGCCGATATAGGCGACCTGCAGCAGCACGTACACGATCGTGGCCAGGCCGATCGCGCCGACCACGGCCAGCGGCACGCTGCGTCCCGGATTGCGCGCCTCGCCGGCCATGTTCACCGGACTCTGGAAACCGTTGTAGCTGAACACGATGCCGGCGATGGCCACGGCCGTCAACACCGCGGCCCAATCCGTGGTGTGCGGACCGCTGTGGATGCCGATGGAGAAATTGCCGGTATGGAATCCGCTGGCGATCAGCGCAATGGCCGTGAGTGCCGGCACTACCAGCTTGAACAGCGTGATCGCGGTATTGGAACGCGCGAACACCTTCACGCTCCAGAAATTCAGCAAAAAGTATACAATGATCAGCGCGGCGGCGATGGTCAATCCAGGCGGCGTCAGCTCACCGCGACCACCCGCAGCGGGTATGTATAAGGCCTGTGTCCACGCCCACGGCCACGAAGCCATGTACTGCACCGAGGCTTCAGCTTCGACCGGGATCACCGAGACGATGGCGATCCAGTTCGCCCACGCCGCGATGAAGCCGACCAGCGAGCCGTGCGAATACTGGCCATAGCGCACCATGCCGCCGGATTCGGGAAACATCGCGCCCAGTTCCGCATAGGTGAGCGCGATCGCGCTGATGATGACGGCGCCGATGATCCACGCCCAGACCGCGTCCGGTCCGGCCAAGCCCGCGGCGCGCCACGCGCCGAACAGCCAGCCCGAGCCGATGATCGAGCCCAGGCCGATCAGCATGAGTGCGAACGCGCCCACCTCGCGGCGGATCGCCGTGTCGTTTCCAGCCATTTGAATCCCCAAAGCGCCGCGGAATATGCGCAATGGTCGCAGGTTTTTCCGCGTGTGTCAGGGGAGCATGACTACTTCGGCGTCAGCACCAAATGCCCATGCACGTTGATGTCGCGGCTGATGTCGGCCCAGTCATCGCTGGTGCCGAGGCCAAAATCCATGCGGTTGAGCGTGGTGGCCACGTCGAGCGTGGTCGCGCCGCCGGTGGCCGCGAACTTCACTTTCAGCGTGACGGGTTTGCTCTGGTCGCGGATGGTGAGCGTGCCCAGCGCGGTCACGCCGCCGTCGGCGCTGCGGTTGAATGCGCTGGTGACGAAATGCGCCTGCGGGAATTTCGCCGTGTCGAAGAAATCCGCGGTGGAAAGGGTCTGGTCGCGTTCGCTG
>DATIVQ010000210.1:0-3998 GCA_035465735.1 Rudaea sp. | reverse complement strand
CGTGATTTCGGAAGGTTTCGCCACCACGGTGTTGCCGGCGGCGAGTGCCGGCGCGATCTTCCAGGTGAACAAGTACAGCGGCAGGTTCCACGGCGAGATGCAGGCGACTGCGCCGAGCGGCTGGCGCAGGGTGTAGTTGATCGCCGCGCCGTCCATCGCGTGGGCTTCGGTCGCGAACTGGGTGATTGCGGCGGCGAAGAAGCGCAGGTTCGAAACCGCGCGCGGGATGTCGAGGCTGCGCGCCAGCGCAACGGGTTTGCCGCTGTCGCGCGATTCGGCCTGCGCGAATTCCTCGAGCCGCGCTTCGAGCAGATCGGCGATCCGGTTCAGAAGCTGCGCGCGTTGCGCGACCGGCGTGGCTGCCCATGCCGGGAACGCGCGCGTCGCGGCGGCGACGGCGGCGTCGACGTCGGCAGCGTCCGCGTCGGGACAATCGGCGTAGTGCGCGCCGGTGGCCGGTTCGAACACGTCCAGCCAGCGCCCGCCGCGTGGCGGACCGAGGCGGCCGTCGATGTAGTTGGCGAGTTTCAGGCGTTCGGGCATGGCCTAACTGTAACGCCCGTTGCGCCGCGGCGGAACAGGCGGGAAGTCATCCCGCGAACAGGGATCGCTGCACCGGGGCGAAACTGCGCCGGTGCGCCGCGCAGGGTCCGAGGCGCTCCAGCGCGGCGAAGTGTTCCGGTGTGGGATAGCCCTTGTGCCGCGCGAAGCCGTAGCCGGGATGGATCGCGTCGAGTTCGCACAGGATGCGGTCGCGCGCAACCTTGGCCAGAATCGATGCCGCGCCGATCGCCGGCTCCAGCGCGTCGCCGTCGACGATGGCGCGAGCGGCGCAGACGAGGTTCTTTGGCAACCGATTGCCGTCGATCAGCGCCAGCCGGGGTGCGGGCGCGAGCGCGGCGAGCGCGCGCGACATGCCGAGCAGGGTGGCCTGCAGGATGTTCAGACGGTCGATGTCGTCGACGCCGATCTCGACCACGCTGAAGCCCAGTGCGCGTTCGCGGATCTGCGCGTCCAGCGCATCGCGGCGTGCTGCCGTGAGGACCTTGGAATCGGCGATCCCGTCGATCGGCCGCGCCGGATCCAGGATCACCGCGGCGACGACGACCGGACCGGCCAGCGGTCCGCGGCCGGCTTCGTCCACGCCGGCGGTCAGGGCTTCATTCATGCACGGCGTGCAGTGCGTCGAATACGTAGTTGTCGTAGGAATCCAGCAGGGGCTTGTTCGGGCAGTCGAGGTAGCGGCCCTGGCAGCGCTCGCGCATCAGCGCGTTGGCCTGAAAGAACGTGTCCTTCGGCACGCCGGCGATGTCGAGGATCAGCGATCCGGCGAAGCTGATGTCCAGCGCCGGATAGCTGTAGCCACTGCGCGCGGGTTTGTAATTGGTCTTGAGCATGTAATAGGTGATGAAATTCGCGTCCGGCACCGAAGTCGGCACGATCTTCTTCAGTTCGCGGATCGCGCCGTCGAAGGACGGCTGGTGATCGCCGAAATGGAACAGCAGGGCCGGGCGCCCGCCGTCAAGCAGGGTCTTTTCGATGTGTGTGATCGCTGCATCCGATCCGGCGACCCGGTACAAGTAGTTGGCCAGGTTCAGGTTCATCCAGTCGTCCAGTTCCTTCGGTTTCCAGCGTCCGGGGAACAGCGGCTTGTCGAACGGCGGCGGCATGGTCTTGTACGGGTCCATGTGCGGGCCGTGCTCGCGCAGGGTCAGCATCATCACGAACAACGGCTGCTTGCCGATGCTCTTCTTTTCCTGCGCGTAGATGCGGTCGAAGACCTGCACCAGGTCGCTGTCGGGCGACTCCCAGGACAGGCCATAGTCCTGGCCGTCGTAGAACTTGTCGAAGCCGTAATCCTTGTAGGCGTTGCGCGCGTTGATGAAGTCGCCGGTCATCGGATAGATAGCGATGACGCGGTAGCCGGCGGCATGCAGCACGCGCGGCAGCGTGTAGGCGACGCGCGGCGCGAGGTTGTAGGGCGCGTACAGGCCAGCCTCGCCGAAGCTCAGATGATTAAGGCCCGTGAGCAGGGCGAATTCGGATGTCCAGGTGCCGCCGCCCCAGACGTGCATCGTCGCCGGCCCGTGCGCGCGCGTGCGGCCGTCGGCCGCGAACATCTTCAGTTTGCAGAACTGCGCGATGGTGCAGTCCTTGAGCATGGAGGGATCGAACGTGCTTTCCTCCAGGATCGAGACGATGTCCGGATGCTCTTGCGCGCTGGCGAATTTCGTCGTCGCGCAGCGGTGCTTCATGCAGGCAGGCGGGTTGTCCGCGGAAGTTTGCGACCAGGCCAGCGATTTGTCGGCATCGGCGAGCGGCTTCGGGATCACGACCTGCGTCTGCCAAAACGAGGCGAAGAAATCGACGATGTAGTTGCGGTCGTTCATCATCGCCCACATGCCCTTGTCGAACACGCTGGCGAAGGGGCCGCGCGGCGTATCCACGGCGACGAGCAGGGCCATGGCGGCGAGCGCGCCGACGCCTTGCACGAGGCGGCGCGGGGCCGGATGCAGGTGCGCGAACAGGCGCGGATGATCGAGCCACCACACCCCGATCAGCAAGCCGGGAATCAGCACGGCGCCGCCGGCCAAGGCCGCCATCACGCTGGGATAACGGCGCGCCACGTCGAGCAGGTCGCGATTGAGGAAGTAGACGAGGTCCGGCGCGAGCAGGGGTGTGGTCAGGTACTGGAATTTCAGCGCGCCGGCGATCAGCAGCCCGCCGAAGACGACGGCGGGGACGGCCAGGGCGAACGCCGGTCGCCGGCTCAGGAACGCGATCAGCAGGGCCGTGTCGACAATCAGGGCCAGCGCGAAGAGCATCTCGCCGCGTTCGCCCGACGCGAACGGACCGGCGATCAGCAGGGCCGCGAAGCCAAGCGCGGCGAGCGCGGTGACGAGGCGTGTGCGTTGCGAAGGCGGGGGAGTCATGTCCGCATCATAACGGCTGGACGTGAGCGCCCGCTGACGCAGTGCACAGTTGCGCGATCGCCGCGGCCGCTGCCGCGCTGCCGCCGCCGCGCAGGGACTCGTGCAGGCGGCGGAATTCGGCGAGCAGTTCCGCCGGCATCGCGCGCGCGCGCAGGAATGGCAACAGCGACGCGGCGAGCGCATCGGGCGTGCAGGCCTCCTGCATCAGTTCCGGAACCAGGCGCCGGCCAGCGAGGATATTCGGCAGGGAATAGACGTCGGTGCGCAACAGGCCCAGGGACTTGACGATGAAGTGGGTCAGGGGCGCCAGCTTGTAGGCGACGACCATCGGGCGCTTGGCCAGCATGGCCTCGAGTGCGGCGGTGCCGGAGGCGAGCAGCACGGCGTCGGCGGCAATCATCGCGGCGTGCGCGTTGCCTTCGATGACGCGCAGGCCATCGGGTTGCAATGCAAGCCCCGAAAACGCGGCGCGGCATTGGGCGTTTGCCATCGGCGCGACGATGCGCAGCTGCGGCAATTCGCGTTTCAGGGTCGCCGCGGCCTGCAGGAAATCGCGGCCCAGGCGGTTGATTTCACCGAGCCGGCTGCCCGGCAACAGCGCCAGCACCGTCGCGTCGGCGGGAAGTCCGAGTTTGGCGCGCGCGGCGGCCTGGTCGGGTTCAAGCGCGAACGCATCGGCGAGCGGATGGCCGACGAAGCGCGCATCCACGCCGTGGCGCGCGTAGATCGGCGGTTCCATCGGGAACAGGCACAGCACGCGGTCGGCGCTTGCGCCGATCTTCGCCGCGCGCGCTTCGCGCCAGGCCCAAATCGACGGGCTGACGTAATGCACGGTGAGGATGCCGGCGCGCTTGAGATTGCGTTCCAGGCCGAGGTTGAAGTCCGGTGCGTCGATGCCGATGAACGCCGCCGGGCGCCGCCGTGGGGCGCGTTGGCATACGTCGCGGCGGATGGCCAGCAATTCCGGAAGGTGACGCAACACCTCGACCAGGCCCATCACCGACAATTTTTCGCAGCGGTGCCAGATTTCCATTCCGGCCGCGGCCATCTGCGCTCCGCCGATTC
>DATIVQ010000209.1:0-12013 GCA_035465735.1 Rudaea sp. | reverse complement strand
GAGGTCGATGCCGGGGTCGGGTACCTGCGAGTTGACGTTGATCGTGTGCGCGCCGAGCACGATCGTGTTGCTGTAGGTTCCGGGCAGCGCCGGTGACGGGCCGGGGTCGGCGTTGCCGCATTCCGGGTAGGGTTGGGCAAGGCCATTCGCGGCGGCCTGAATGTCGTCGAGCGCTTCGCGCAGCGAGCAGCCGGTGGAATCGGGAAATTGCGTGCCGCCGGAATTGGGCAGCGTCGTGCAGCCCGTTTCGCCACGGCAGTTCTGCTCGTCTTGATCGGTGGTCACGGTAAGCGTGCCGGCGTGCACGGACACGGAGGCGGCAAGCCCGAGCAGGGCGATCCAGCGAAACGAAGGCGCGAGCATGGAATTTCTCCTGGGCAATGAGGTGGGGAGGCGGCATACACCACCCCCGTTCCCATGAGAAACGCAAAATGCAGCCGAAACCGAACGAGAACATTGCGCAGATCTCCGGCCGGCTGGCCCGAAAATCCCCGGCGGTCCGACGCGCCGAGGCGTTGGCACCTCTACCGCGTCGCCATCCGGCGTCCGTACCGCCGGCTCTGTCAGCGCGCGCCGCCTTTCAGCAAGTCGCGGATTTCGGTCAGCAGCTTTTCCTGCGCTGGCGGCGCAGCCGGCGCGGCTTCCTGCTTCTTGACCATGCGGTTCATCAGCTTGATCACGAGGAAGATCACGAACGCGATGATGATGAACTGGATGATGGTGTTCAGGAACAATCCGTACTTGATGATCGCGCCGCCGGTGACCACGCCCTTGGCGTCGGCGACGGGGTTGCCGATGTTGAACGCGAGGCTGGAAAAGTCGATGCCGCCAATGAGCACGCCGATCGGCGGCATGATCACGTTGTCGACCAGCGACGAGACGATCTTGCCGAATGCAGCGCCGATCACGATACCGGTGGCCATGTCGACCACGTTGCCCTTCATGGCGAACGTCTTGAACTCGCTGAAGAAACTCATGCGCCTTCTCCTGGGTTGGACAAACCGGACGCCGCTCCCCGTCGCGGCGTGCCGAATTTAGCGCAACCGATGCGAAAAAGCCTGACGCGCTGCGATTTCAGCAGATGCGACCGCGCAACTCCGCCAGACCGCCCAGGCACGCATGAAAGGCATCGCCGCGCAGCAACGGGCCGACGCCGGCTGGCGTGCCGGTAAATACGAGGTCTCCGGCCTTCAGCTCGAACAGCCGCGACAGGCGCGCGAGGATTTCCGGCACGCTGAAGATCATCTGCGCGATGTCGGATTGCTGGCGCAACCGGCCGTTGACCTCCAGCGTGAGCGGGGCATTTTGCGGATGGCCGATCTCGGCGGCCGCACGGATCGACGATAGCGGCGCGGAATGATCGAACGCCTTGGCCGTGTCCCAGGGCATGCCCTTCGCCTTCGCCACGGCTTGCAGGTCGCGGCGCGTCAGGTCGAGTCCAACCGCGTAGCCGAACACATGCGCGAGCGCGTCCGCTTCGGCGATATCCGTGCCGCCGGAATGCAGGGCCACGACCATTTCCACTTCGTGGTGTAATTCCTGCGTGGCTTGCGGATAGGGAATTTCCGCGCCGTCGGCGACGATCGCGTCGGCGGGCTTGCAAAAGAACACGGGATTGCCGCGATCGACGCTCGCGCCCATCTCGGCCGCGTGCTCGGCGTAGTTGCGGCCGATGCAGAAGACGCGCCGCACGGGAAAGCGCGTGGCGCTGCCCGCGATGGCGGCGCTCGCGGGAGCGACGGAAAACGAGATGATCGGATGCGTCATGGCCGGCTCGTCCTCATGATTGCCGCGGGATCCTGCTTGGCCTTCAGTGCCGCGCACAGCAGCGTGGATTCGGTGCTTTGCGCCAGGCCGCGATCAGCGCCGGACACCTCCTTCAGGCGCGGCGTGAAAAATTGCGTCATGCGCTCGGCTTCGGCCTGCGAACATCCGCCGCCGCCGGCCAAGCCGGGCAGGTGGCCACCGGCGAAAGTACCGGTGCGCGCGACGACCTGATCGTAGTGCTTGACGAACCAGTTCCACATCGCGGTGCGGCCTGCGGCGGCGTCGCGGTCGACGTAAAACAGGCGTGCCATCTCGCCGACCTTGACGTTCTTGCCGATGGCAAAGTCGCGCACGCGGTCGGCCTGATCGGCGGGTGCGCCGCGAAGTCCGCCGAGAATGGCGTTGCGCTGCGCCGGATCGCTGGTCGCCGGCAGCGCGGCCATCAATTCGTCCACGGCCGGTTTCCCGCTCTCTGACACGGCCACCGCCAGCGCGGTGCCGATGAGGTCGGAATTGGCCGCGGCGAAGTCGAGCTTGCCGTCGGCGGTTTTCTTCAGCACGGCATCGCCCTGTTCGAGCAGCGCGGCGCGCACCTCGGGCAGTTTCAACGTCCAGCCGAGCGTGTTGGCCAGTGAGCCGCGCATGTGGGTGTCGTCTACGGGTTCGCCGGCCTTGCGCGCGTAACCCAGCGCTTGCAGGCGCGGCAGGTAGGCGGCCTTGGCCACATCGCGCAGGCGCGCCTTTTGCGCGTCGGTCTGCGCTTCATGGTGCCAGATCCAGTCGAACGTGGGCATGAGTGCCAATGCCACCGTCGTCGTCTTCGATGGCGCCAGTTTGCGCAGCGCAGCGAGCACGTCGTGCGCATCGATGTCGCCGCGGCGGAAGGCGGCGTCGATGGCATCGGCAAAGGCCAGCTTCTCGGTGTCGTTGAGTTGGTCGAGCGCGTCGTTGAGCTTGGCCAGGTCCTGCGCCGCCATGCTGAAGCGGTAGTAGCCGCGCGCATCGGCATTGGGCATGTACCACGCCGGGCACGTAGCGTCGGCCAGCGCCATGCTGCCTGTCGCGGTGTCGAACAGTTCGCAACGCGTGCCGGCCGGCGTGCGCACGCACATCGGCACGCCCCATATGCGATCGGCGCTGCCCGTGGAACCGAGCGGAAGATAGCGACTCTGCGTCAGTTTCAGCACCGGTTGTTTGCCGCTGCAGTCGAGTTGAGTCGTCACCATCGGTACGCCGGATTGGTCGAGGAAGCTGCCGAAAGCGTGCTTGAATTTCACGCCCTTGTCCGCAGCCTTGGCAATGGCGTCGATCAGGTCATCGGCGCTGGCGTTGCCGAATTGGTGTTCCTGGATGTAGGCGCGCATGCCGTTGCGGAACGTGTCCTCGCCAACGAAGGCCTCGAACATGCCGAGGACTGCAGCACCTTTCTGGTAGGTGATTCCGTCAAAGGCGGTTTCGATATCGCCGTTGCCGGTGATCGGCTGGCGGATCTTGCGTGCGCTGACCAGGCTGTCGTTCGCCATCGCGCCTTGCGCGCCATCCACGCGATCGAGGTCGGCGCGGTATTCCGGATGCACCTTTTCGGTGACTTTCTGCTGCATCCAGGTGGCGAAGGCCTCGTTCAGCCAAATGTCGTTCCACCAGGTCATGGTGACGGTGTCGCCGGTCCACTGGTGCGCGAGCTCGTGCGCGGTGACGTTGAACGAGCCTTGCACGTAGCGCTGCGCGGAATCCGGATCGAGCAGCAGCAGCCAGTCGCGAAAGGTAACCAGGCCTGCATTTTCCATGGCACCGGCGGCGAAATCGGGTGCGGCAAGCAAGTCGAGCTTGCCGAACGGGTAGCCGAAGCCGTAGTAATCCTCCAGCGTGCGGATGATCACCGGCGTCTCGCCGAGCACGTGTGCCATGCGGTGCGCCTGCCCCGCTGCGGCGATGCCGCGCAGCGGCAATGGCTGCTTGCGCCAGCGATCCGGCTCGATGTCGGGTGCGGACTGGATGTCCCACGGACCTACCGCGTAAGCGACGAGGTACGTCGGCAAGGGTTTGGTCGTGGCGAACGTCACCGTTTTCCAGCCCTTGCCGGCGGGTGCGGTTTTGATTTCGGCGGTGTTGGCGACGGCGATGTCGTGATCCGGCAGCGTGATCCGGAGGTCGAACGGCGTCTTGAACGACGGCTCGTCGAAACCCGGAAAGGCATAGCGCGCGCTGATCGATTCAAACTGCGTCATCACGTAAGGTTTGCCGGCGTGCTCGACCTTGTAAAGTCCTTCCAGTTGACCGTTGTAGGGCGCCTTGAAGTCGAAGTTCAGGGTCAGTTCCTGTGCAGCGAGTTCGCTGCCGAAATCCACGCGTACCACGCCCGCTTGAGGCTGCGCATCGATGTGCTTCGCCGCATGCCGTTTGCCCTTGGCGTCGATGACCGCGACCTTTTCGACCGTGAGGTTCTTGCCGTGC
This sequence comes from Rudaea sp., assembly GCA_035465735.1. GTDB lineage: Bacteria > Pseudomonadota > Gammaproteobacteria > Xanthomonadales > Rhodanobacteraceae > Rudaea. The sequence goes on along the minus strand of DATIVQ010000209.1, from coordinate 7,792 downwards.
AGCCAGACGTGATCGGAGGCCTGCGTCAGTTCGACCTTGATGGCCACCTTGCCGCTGAAGTCTTTTTGCGCCGGATCGATACGCAGGTCGAGCGCGTAAGATTCGGGTATCGCCCAGCGCGGCAGTGTTTTCAGCGGCGGCTGGTCGCTCGGCGCGGCGAAAACGGATGCGCAGGCCAGCACAAGGCTGGCGCCGAGGGAGGAACGCACGATGGCGGGCATGGAAAATCTCCGTTGAGTGGCGAGCAGCGCACAATGCGAATCCGCAAGAACACCATGTCGGGCTTCCGGCGACACGTGCCGGAAGACATGATGCGCGAAAGCCCAGCGGTGACGGGGCATTAAGCCGTCCTGTCGCCGGCCAGCCTGGCGTCAGCCAGCCTGATGTCAACCAGATTGGGGCAGGAAGGAAATATCGACTTCGTAGCGCTTCGGGTTGTCCATGTCCACGAGCACGTCGAGCGATTCGCGCTTGACGAACGGCGTCGGATCGAACCAGACCCGCGCGCTGTGGAAAATGTATACCTTTTGCGTCACTGGGTGCTGCCACTGGCACTTGAGCCGGTACGAATCGCGGCCATTCACCTGCATGTTGCCCGATTCCACGCCTTCGTACCTGGCCTGCACGCGCATGCCGTTCGTGGCCAGCCAGCGGTTGGTCTTGCCGGTGCGCAGGGCCGCGCCGATCGTGCCGCCGCCGATCGCCGTGAACACCAGGCCGATGCCGCCGAGAATCAGGATGATCAGCCAGTTCTCGGTGAAGCTGTCGATGCGGCCGGCTTCCGGATTTTCCGCCGGGTACAACACGGTCACGTGCTCGCCGCGGCTGAAGGCGGGCGGATTGGTGCCCGAGCCGCTGATGTGGATGACACGACCACTGGCCTCGAATTCAACGGTCGGCGCGTAGGTGCCTCCGCCCTTGGAACTGCTGTGGAAGACGAGGTCGGTAACGGTGCCTTCCGCGCGCTGGGCGTGCGCGGCGAAGTTCACGTGATTGCGCCAGAGCATGCCGGCGCCGGCGAGCAGACCCAGCCCGATGGCGAGAAAAAGTATACTGAACCAGCGCATGGCCGCCTCCCCGCGGTCGGATGGTAGGCGAAGCATGCGGGTTTTGGCTGCACTGCGCAAACACGGGCTGGTCTGACATTTGTCATGAGCGATGCGTGACCACCGGCCCTGTTGCAGCGCAGCGTCGGCTGCGAGTCTATGGCACACTTGCCAGCCGACTCGAAGACACGCATGGGCGTCATGGATCAATCCGACTTGTTGAAGGAATTGCGCATCGATTCGCGCCAGCGCGAGGATGCCGGCGGCCCTTCGCACTGGCCGTGGATCGCGGGCGCGATCGTGCTGGCGATCGCCCTGATCGGGGGCGCGGCCTGGTTTTTCTTCGGCGGCAAGACGTTCGAGGTGCAGGCGGCGACGGCCGCCGCGCCGGCCGCAAACGGCGGCGAGACCGCCGTGCTGCAGGCGACCGGCTATGTCACGGCGCGGCGCGAGGCGACGGTGTCGGCGCAGATCACCGGCACGCTGACCGACGTGCTGATCGAGGAAGGCGAGCACGTCGACAAGGACCAGGTGCTCGCGCATCTGGACGACACCGCGCAGAAGGCGGCTCTCGCGCAGGCGCAGGCGCAGGCCAGCGCGGCGCAGGCGACCCTGCTCCAGTTCCAGGCGCAATTGGCGCAGGCGCAGCGCGATCTCAAGCGCGCCCAGGATCTGGTCGGCCGTCATCTGGTTTCGCAACAGTCGCTGGAAGATGCGCAGACGCAGGTGCAGACGCTCGCCGCGCAGGTCGACGCGCAGCGCATGCAGATCGACGTGGCACAAGCCAGCGTGAAGGCGGCGCAGGTACAGCTGGACTATTGCACGGTACGCGCGCCGTTCGCCGGCGTCGTCATCGCCAAGACCGCGCAGGTCGGCGAAATCGTCTCGCCGTTTTCCGCCGGCGGTGGCTTCACCCGCACCGGCGTGGGCACCATTGTCGACATGGATTCGCTCGAAGTCGACGTCGACGTCAACGAGGCCTACATCAACCGCGTGCAACCGAACCAGCAGGCGCAGGCGGTGCTTGATGCGTATCCGAACTGGACGATTCCCGCGCACGTGATTGCGGTGATCCCGACCGCGGACAAGAGCAAGGCCACGGTCAAGGTGCGCATCGCGCTGGATCAGAAGGACGCGCGCGTGCTGCCCGACATGGGCGCGCGCGTGTCGTTTCTGGAAGAGACGAAGAAGAATGCGGCGGCCGCTCCGCTCAAGGGCGTGCTGGTGCCGTCCTCGAGCATCGTGCAGCGCGGTGGCAAGAGCGTGGTCTTCGCGATCGACAACGCACATGCGCGTTTGCGCGCGGTGACGCCGGGCCAGACGTATTCGGACTTGCGCCTGGTCGAAGGCATCACAGCGGGCACTCAGGTGGTCAAGCAGCCGCCCGCGGGAATGACCGACGGCGCGAGAGTGGCGGTGGGCGGAAACAAGTAAGCCGAAGAATACTTTTCGAGGATCGGACAATGGGCACTCTGGTAGAAATCCGCAATGTCAGCAAGGTCTACGAACGCGGCAAGCAGAAGGTCGAAGTGCTGCACCACATTGACCTCGACATCGCTCAGGGCGATTTTGTGGCGTTGATGGGTCCATCCGGTTCCGGCAAGACCACGCTGCTGAACCTGATCGGCGGCCTGGATTCGCCCAGCGACGGCAGCATCAGCGTCGGTGGCGCGCGCATCGACGAGCTCGGCCAGGGCGCGCTGGCGAAATGGCGCGCGGCGAACGTCGGCTTCGTGTTCCAGTTCTACAACCTGCTACCGATGCTGAGCGCGCAGAAGAACGTGGAGTTGCCGCTGCTGCTGACCAAGCTTTCCGCGGCGCAGCGCAAGAAGAACGCGGGTGTCGCCCTGCAACTGGTTGGCCTCGCCGACCGCGCAACGCACAAGCCGACCGAACTGTCCGGCGGCCAGCAGCAGCGCGTGGCGATCGCGCGCGCGATCGTGTCCGATCCATCGCTGCTGGTCTGCGACGAGCCGACCGGCGACCTCGACCGTCAATCCGCCGAGGAAGTGCTCGGCCTGTTGCAGACGCTCAACCGCGAACACGGCAAGACCATCGTGATGGTCACGCACGATCCCAAGGCCGCCGAATACGCGCGCCAGACCCTGCATCTGGACAAGGGCACCCTCGTCGAACAAACGGCGCACGCCTGACGGAGCCTACCGATGAAATACCTGCATCTGGTCTGGGCCGCACTGTTCCGGCGCAAGACGCGCACCTTCTTCACCATCGCCTCGGTGCTGGCAGCATTCCTGCTGTTTGGCCTGCTCGATTCTGTGCGCAACGCGTTTGGCGACGCCGGCAACAGCGTGGCCGGCGTCGACCGCATGATCACCATGTCCAAGATCAGCTTCACCGTGTCGCTGCCGCAGAGCCTGCTCGCGCGCATCGAGGCGGTCCCGGGCGTCAAGGAAGTGGCCTACGCGAACTGGTTCGGCGGAATCTACCAGGATCCGAAGAACTTCTTCCCGAACGAGGCGGTGAGCCCGAATTTCATGGACCTGTTCACCGAATACCAGATCCCGCCCGACCAACTGGCCGCGTTCAGGAACACCCGCACCGGCTGCATCGTCGGCGAAGCGCTGGCAAAGAAGTTCGGCTGGAAGATCGGCGACAAGATTCCGCTGCAGGCGACGATCTTCCCGCAGAAGGACGGCAGCAACACCTGGACGTTCGACCTTGTCGGCATCTTCCATGCACGAGATCCAAAGGAGAAGAACAAGGAGCCGGTGATGTTCTTCAACTGGAAATACTTCGACGAGGCGCGCCAGTTCGGCAATGGCCGCATCGGCTGGTACATCGAGAAATTGAACGATGCGAACCAGGCCGACCAGGTGGCCAAGGCCATCGATGCCATGTCCGCCAATTCCGATCACGAGACCAAGACCGAAAGCGAGAACGCGTTCAACCGCTCCTTTGTCAGTCAGTTCGCCGATATCGGCCTGATCGTGGGCGGCATCATGAGTGCGGTGTTCTTCACCCTGATACTGCTCACCGGCAACACCATGGCGCAGGCGGTGCGCGAGCGCATCCCGGAATTGGCCGTGCTCAAGACGATCGGCTTTTCCAACCGCAGCGTACTTGGTCTCGTCCTCGCCGAATCGGTGTTGTTGATCCTGATCGGTGGTTTGGTCGGCATCGGTCTGGCCGCCGTAATCGTGCCGGCGATGAGCAGCAAGGTGCAGGGACTGCTGCCCGACGGCGTGCGCTGGAATACATGGGCTCTCGGCGCGGCGCTGATGTTCGGCATCGGCCTCGTGGTTGGCTGGCTGCCGGCCCTGCGCGGCATGCGCCTGAAGATCGTCGATGCGCTGGCCGGGCGCTGACTGGAGTATACAATGCGCAAATTTTTCGCAAATCTCGGCGTCGGCATCGCCCTCGTCGCAATGGCGGCGCTGTTCGCGCTCCTGCCTTGGATCGCTCTCGTGGCGATTGCAGTGCTGCTCGTACTGTGGATGGCCTTTGGCCGCCGCGGCCGCCAGGCCTGGTCGGTGACGCGCGTGGGCCTGGCGACGATTCCGCAGCGCCTGGGCTCGTCGTCGGTGGTCGTGATCGGCATTGCCGGCGTGGTCGGCGTACTGGTCGCGCTGCTTGCCATGGGCGAAGGTTTTCGCGCGACGCTGCAACAAACCGGCAGCGACGACACCGTGCTGGTCATGCGCGCGGGCGCGAATGCGGAACTCAATTCCGTGCTGATGCACGACGCAGTCGTGCAGATCGAGCAGGCGCCGGGCATCCTCAAGGACGCCAAGGGCCAACCCATCGTCTCGCCGGAGCTCGTCGTCGTCGCCTCTCTGCCGCGCAAGGGCAACGGACTGGACGCGAACGTGGAGATCCGCGGCGTCGGTCCGCAAGTGTGGAACCTGCGCCCGAACGTGAAGATCACCAGCGGCCGCAAGTTCACGCCGGGACTGCGCGAACTGATCGCCGGCAAGGGCGCGGAGGCGCAATTCCAGGGTTTGGGCCTGGGTTCCACGATCAAACTCAACAATCAGATCTGGACCATCGTAGGCACCTTCGATTCCGGCGATGCCTACGATTCGGACCTGTGGGGCGACACCGACATCGTCGCCTCGACGTACCGGCGCGGCGACAGCGTGACCGACGCAGCGGTCAAACTGACCAGCGCCAGTGCATTCGATGCGTTCAAGGCGGCACTCGCCGCGAATCCGCAACTCACCGTCGACGTGCAGACCACGCGCGATTATTTCAGCAAGCAATCCGAGGGATTGACGCGGCTGATCAAGATCGTCGGCGGCGTGGTCGGCACGATCATGGCGATCGGCGCGATCTTCGGCGCGCTCAACACCATGTACGCGGCGGTGGCCACGCGCGCGCGCGAAATCGCCACCTTGCGCGCGATCGGCTTCCGCGGCCTGCCGGTCGTGGTATCGGTGCTGGTGGAAACCATGCTGCTGGCGCTTGCCGGTGGCGTTCTCGGGGCCGCGATCGCATGGCTGATCTTCGACAACTACACCGTGTCGACGCTGAGCCAGAACTTCAGCCAGGTCGTGTTCAACTTCAAGGTGTCTCCGGCGCTCGTACTTACCGGATTGAAATGGGCGCTGGTGATCGGCTTTGTCGGTGGTGCGTTTCCGGCCCTGCGCGCCGCTCGCGTACCGGTCACGGTAGCGTTGCGCGAGCAGTGATTCAGCGCGGCGCCTTCGTTTTCGCCAGCGTGATTGCCACGACGCCGGCGAGGATCACGACGGTGCCGGCGATGTCGAGCGCATGCACTGCCTCGCCGCCGAGGACGACGCCGACCAGCACGGCCACGGGTGGGTTGACGTACGCATAGCTTGTCGCCAGCGCCGGGCGCACGTTGTGCAGCAGGTAGATGTACGCCGTGAAGCCGAGGATCGATCCGGCGATGATGAGGTAGCCCAGTGCCAGCGTCGCGTGAAACGACGGCATCTGCGTCAGGCGTTCGCCGCTGGCCAGTGCCAGCAACCCGAGCGGAATGCCACCGCACAGCATCTGCGCCGCGGCGCCCATCGTCGGCGCCGGCATGTCGCGATGGCGGCTCCAGATCGATCCGTAGGCCCAGCCGATCGCGGCCAGCACAAGTGCAGCGGCGCCGAGCGGCGAGGAGCGCAGCCCATTGCCGAGGTTGAGCACGACGACGCCGGCAAAGCCGACGATGAGGCCCAGCCACTCGAGCCGGTTCGGCCAATGGCCGTAGAGCCCGGCGAAGATCGCCATGAACAGCCCGACGCTGGCGACGGCGACGGCGGCGATTCCGGACGGCACGGTCTGTTCCGCATAGCAAACCAGCCCATTGCCGAGGCCCAACAGAAGTGTCGCGGTGACCAGGCAGTTGAACCATTGCCGGCGCGTCGGCGGGGCGACCCCGCGCCAGCGCAGGAACGCGTACATCAGTGCGCCGGCGATGGGAAAACGAATCGCCGCCATCAGGAACGGCGGATAGCCCCCGATGCCGATGCGGATGGCTAAGTAGGTCGAGCCCCAGATCAGGTACACGCCGGCCAGTGCCAGTGGCACGAGAATGCGCGGCGAGGACAGGGTGGCTGGGCTGGAGTCGGCGGCGGAGACGGCTTGGTCCATGCGGGCGCAGTCGAAAAACCGGAATGCGCACTGTAACGACTGGCGCCGTCCCGCGACAGCGCCACTGGTCATGCAGACAGGGGAGCCGCTATCGGCGGTGGGATCAGTGCTTCAGCGCGGCCGGATCGTTGCGCACGACCACGTATTCGCCTTCGATGACGCTGGGGTCGTTGACGCGCGACGCGGCGGTGGCCGGCGCATGCGGACGCGTCAGCGCGCGCACCACGGCGACGATGGCGCCGACGAAGGCGAACGCCAGCAGGGCGAAGAATCCGAGCACGACGATACCGGCCACGAACACGATGGCCAGCATTGCCAGCAGCAAACGCAGAAACGGATTTTGTGGGCGGTTGAACCAGCGCCAATGGAACATGTCCGTGTCACTCCCTGTGGCAGAATGAATCGGTGGACGGGAAGGGCTAGATACGCCAATGGACGTTAGAAAATCGTTATGCGCCTTCACTGATGTACCTGACGGCGGCGCCATTGCTGTGCATGTGGACTCCAGCACCGGCGGGTTCGACCTGATCCTGATCCGCGCCGGCGAAACCGTTGCCGCCTATCACAACGAATGCCCGCATGCCGGGCGGCGCCTGGACTACGCACCCGGCAAGTTCCTGATCGATGCGGGGCAGCTGATTTGCGCCGCGCACGGAGCCACGTTCCGGATCGAATCCGGCCATTGCAGCGGCGGTCCCTGCCGCGGCGCGTCCTTGCGTTCGGTGAAGGTCGACGTGGTCGATGGGCAGGTGTGCCTGCCCTGAATCGATTCAATAGACCTGCGCGCGCACGTCGGCGTGCGCCGTGTTGCCTGCCATGCAGGCAAACGCCGACGACATGCCGAGGATCGACCGCGTCGGCAGGTGCGTGCCGGTGACCACCGCTGGTGCACTGATCAGGTCGACCCGGTAGTGCGAACCGGGGGCGAGATCGGCGAAGGCGAAGCCGGCGCGCGCGTCGGTGACGAGAAACGCGGCGCGCTGGGTCTGCACGTCGGTCAGGCGCACGACGGCATTGCGCAGCGGACGACCGCCGAAATCGTAGGCGGTACCGGAAACGCTGCAGGCATCGGCGGGCGCGGCGGCAGCGAGTGCGGGCGCGCAAAGAACCAGAAGCAAGGCGAAACGGGTCATGGCGAACCTCCGGTGATGCGGTGCGCATCCGTGCGGAACGGATTCCCG
>DATIVQ010000208.1:0-2875 GCA_035465735.1 Rudaea sp. | reverse complement strand
GCGGCCTTGATCGACGGATTGCACTTGATGCGTCCGCCGAGCTGCGCGTAATCGGCGTCGGTGTAACGCAGGAAGTGCACGCAGGTTTCCGCCGTGATGCGCTTGCCGGCGATCGGACCCGGTTCGAACAAGGCCAGTTCGTCCGCGGTGGAAACGTGCAGCACGTGCAGGCGCGTGCCGTGGCGGCGCGCGGTTTGTACAGCCCATTTTGTCGAGTTGAAACACGCCTGGCGCGAGCGGATGTCGGCGTGCATGTGCATCGGAATCGCGTCGCCGTATTGCGCCTTGGCACGGTCGATATTCGCGTGCACGATGCGGTCGTCTTCGCAGTGCACGGCCACCAGCACGGGCGCATCGCGGAATACGCCGTCCAGCGTCGTCGGATCGCTCACGCACAGATTGCCCGTCGATTCGCACAGGAACACCTTGACGCCGGGCACCGTGCGCGGATCGAGCGCGCGGATCGCATCCAGGTTGTCGTTGCTGGCGCCGAAATAGAAGGCGTAATTGGCGACGGAACTGCGCGAAGCCAGCGTATATTTGTCTTCCAGCAGCGCATGCGTCAGCGTCGGCGGGTTCGTATTGGGCATGTCGATGAAGCTGGTCACCCCGCCGGCGACCGCCGCGCGCGATTCGGAAGCGATATCGGCTTTGGCCGTGTAGCCGGGCTCGCGGAAATGCACGTGGTCGTCGATCATGCCGGGCACGAGCAATCGCCCGCGTGCGTCGAACACGCGTTCGTTCGGCTGCGCGGGCAGGCTCGGTGCGATCGCCTCGATGCGGTCGCCGCGCACGCGCAGATCGGCGGCAAAACGCCGGCCCTCGTTGACGATATCGGCGTTGACGATCAGCCAGTCGCTCATTGCGGGTCCTTGTCGGGCAAACGCCGCATCGTAAACCTTTCCGGCACCGGATCGAACCCTCCGCGGCACAACGGCTGACAACGCGCGATCCGCCACAGCGCGAGCAGCCCGCCGCGCAGCGCGCCGAAGCGAGCCACCGCGACGCGGGCGTAATCCGAGCAGCTCGGATGAAAACGGCAGCGCGCGCCGAGCAGCGGACTGAGCAGGCGTTTGTAGGCGGTGAGCAGGAGCAGGACGAAACGAGTCACAAAAAGGTTGATGCAAGGGGGTTGTTAGGCTATAACACGCGACCGCTGAGGGACAATGTTGGTGAGAAACATGGCAAATTCCAAACGCAAGCCGGTCGCGAAGAAGCCCGTGGCGAAGAAATCCGCCAAACCGGCGAAGAAGGCGTTGGCGAAAAAGCCGGCGCACAAGCCGGCGCCGAAAGCCGTATCGCGCAAACCGGTGAAACCGGTCAAGAAGGTCGCGGCGAAAAAACCCGCGCCCAAGCCGGCTGCGAAGAAGCCCGCGCGCCCGGCGCCGGCCAAACCGGTCAAGAAAACCGCGGCACCCAAGCCCGCACCCGTTCAGAAGAAGGGAAAAATGTCAGCTGTAGTCGAAAAGGACAGTGTCACCCGCGAGGACGGCCGTTACGCCTTGCCCAGTACCACGGTCATCAACTTGCCCGCCAATTACCGGCCGGGTGCGCGCGAAGAGTACATGGGGCCGAAGCAACTCGCGTACTTCCGTGCCAAGCTGCAGAAGTGGCGTGAGGACCTGGTCGAGGAATCCAAGCAGACCATCGACAACCTGCGCGACGAGGTTCGCGACGTCGGCGACGAGGCTGAGCGCGCGACGCGTGAAACCGAGAATTCGCTGGAACTGCGCACGCGCGACCGCTACCGCAAGCTGATCGCCAAGATCGACAAGGCGCTCAAGCGCATCGAGGAAGGCCGCTACGGTTTCTGCGAGGAGACCGACGAGGAAATCGGCCTAGAACGTCTCGATGCACGCCCGATCGCGACGCTTTGCCTCGACGCGCAGGAGCGTTGGGAGCATCGGCAAAAGCAGATGGGCGATTGACTCCCGAATGCAGAGCTTCCTTCCGTCCTGCGGACGGCCGGGTTACTTCTTTTCTCGTGAAAAGAAGTAACCAAGAAACACGTTCCGTGCAGAGCCCCCCATCGGAGGAACTGCACGCAGGCGCGCAAGCGAATGCAAGTTCCTCTTGCAACTCGTTCGTTCAGGGTTGGAACGCCTTGAGTGCATGCTCGCGAATCTTCGCCAGCATCGCCGCGAGTCCATTGCTGCGTGTCGGCGATAGATGCTGGGCGAGCCCGATCGCCTCGATGAAGCGCGGCGGCGTGGCGAGGATTTCCCGGCCTGAACGCCCGGAGTAGACGCGCAGCAACAGCGCGATCAGACCAGAGACGATGGCCGAATCGCTGATGGCGCGGAACGCAAGCTTGTGTGCATCGCCGTCTACGACCAGCCAGACCTGCGACTGGCAGCCGTGCACCTTGTGCGCTTCCGTCTTCAGTTCGTCCGGAAGCGGCGGCAATTTGCGGCCGAGGTCGATCAGGTACTGGTAGCGTTCGGTCCAGTCGACGAAGAACGCGAATTCCTCGATGATCGCATCCTGTTCGGCCTGCGCCGAATCCGCGCGGGGGATGTCAGGCTGCGCACTCATCAGCCTTGACCCTTTTCCAGCGCGCGCCCTGCGGGCCATCCTCGATCACGATGCCCTGCGCGGCGAGTTCGTCGCGGATGCGGTCGGCGGCGGCGAAATCGCGGCGTTTGCGCGCATCGGCGCGTTCGTCGAGCTGGCGTTCGATCCACGCCGCATCAATGGCACCCGCCGCGCCCTTGAACCACTGTTCCGGATCGACCTGCAACAGACCCAGGAACTTGCCGGCGCCGAGCAGGGCCGCTTTCGCCGCATTCTTGTCTTGTGGACTCGCGGATTTGCGCGCCGCATCGGCGAGCCGCGCGAGTACCACCAGCGCCTCGGGGGTGTTGAGATCGTCGGC
>DATIVQ010000207.1:0-2568 GCA_035465735.1 Rudaea sp. | reverse complement strand
GCGAGGCCGACTTCCGATCCCGTGGCGATCAGGATCGTATCCACCTTTCCATTTTTTGCCTCTCGCAGCACGTAACCGCCGAATTCGATCGCCGTGATCTGTTCGGGCGTGCGCGGCTGATGGGCGAGATTCTGGCGCGAGAACACCAAGCACGACGGGCCTTCGCTCGATTCGATTGCCACCTTCCACGCGACCGCGCTTTCCACCGCGTCGCAGGGGCGCCAGACCCTGTTCTTCGGAATCAGGCGCAGGCTCGCCAGATGTTCGACCGGCTGGTGCGTCGGGCCATCTTCGCCGAGGCCGATAGAATCGTGCGTGTAGACGTGGATGGCATGCGCCGGGATCAGCGCCGACATTCGCACCGCGTTGCGCGCGTAGTCCGAAAACACGAGGAACGTGGCGTCGTAGGGAATGAATCCACCATGCAAGGCCAAGCCATTGCTGATCGCGCTCATGCCGAATTCGCGCACGCCGTAATGCACGTAATTCGCGCTGGCGTCGGAGGAGTTAACGTCCTTGCTGCCCTTCCAGATCGTCAGGTTCGATCCGGCCAGGTCCGCCGAGCCGCCGATCAGTTCCGGCAGCAGCGGACCGTAGGCGTCCAGCGCCATCTGCGATGCCTTGCGCGAGGCGACGACCGGGCCGTCGGCCTGCAGCTTGGCGATATACGCATTCGCCTTGGCGGCGAAATCGGCGGGCAGATCGCTGTTGATCCGGCGCTCGAATTCGGCAGCCAGCTGCGGATGCTGCGTTTTGTACTTTGCGAACAGCGCGTTCCATGCCGCTTCGCGCCCGGCACCCTGCTTCTTCGCGTCCCAGCCGGCATAGATTTCGGCCGGGATATCGAACGGCGGATGGTTCCAGCCGAGTTGCGCCCGCGCCGCGGCGACCTCGTCCTTGCCGAGCGCCGCGCCATGGCAGGCTTCCTTGCCCTGCTTGTTCGGCGCGCCGAAGCCGATGATGGTCTTGCAGCAGATCAGGGTCGGCTTGTCCGGATCGATCGCGGCGGAAACCAGCGCCGCCTTGATCGCCTCGGCATTGTGGCCGTCGACGTCGCGCAACACTTCCCAGCCGTAGGCCTCGAAACGCCTGGCGGTATCGTCGGTGAACCATCCGTGCACTTCGCCGTCGATGGAAATGCCGTTGTCATCGTAGATCGCGACGAGCTTGCCGAGTTTGAGCGTGCCGGCGAGCGAGGCGGCCTCGTGCGAGATGCCTTCCATCAGGCAGCCGTCGCCGAGGAACACGTAGGTATAGTGATCGACGATGGGCAGATCCGGCTTGTTGAAGTGCGCGGCCAACACCTTTTCCGCCAGCGCCATGCCGACGGCATTGGCAAAGCCCTGCCCGAGTGGGCCGGTCGTGGTTTCGATGCCGGGGAATTCGGCGTGTTCCGGATGTCCCGCCGTCTTCGAGTGCAGCTGGCGGAAGCGCTTTAATTCATCAAGCGGGAAGTCGTAGCCGGTCAGGTGCAGCAGCGAGTACAGCAACATGGAACCATGGCCATTGCTGAGCACAAAGCGGTCGCGGTTGCACCAGCTCGGGTTCGCCGGATTGTGGCTGAGGAAATCGTTCCACAGCACTTCGGCGATGTCCGCCATGCCCATCGGCATGCCCGGATGGCCGGAATTGGCGGCTTGCACCGCGTCCATGGACAGCGCACGAATGGCGTTGGCGAGTTCTCTGCGGCTCGGCATGATGATTCCCGGCGTGGATCGCGGGCCGGACGGCGCCGCGCGCATATTTTCGCCGATTCGATACGGATTGTCCCGTTCCAGCCATGCAAAAAAAATCCCCCGGCGCGAAGCCGGGGGAGACTGGTGGTATCAATTCGCGATTATTGCAGTTACTGGGCGCAAATGGCGTAGCCGGTGATGACGATGTTGTGCGTTCCATTGCCGCCGTAATAGTTGTATCCGGATACGGTCCACGCGTTGTTGAATGTGCTGCCGTTGGCCATGGTCGGATAGTTTTCCGTGATATCCAGATACACGCCGTTGGTAGGGCCACCTTGCACGGAATTTCCACCGCCAATTACATACTGACCTGCCGGGCAGACCGTCGTGGTTGTGCAGGTAGAGCCCTTAGCGCATGTCACCGAGGTGCTATTGGTTTGATAGGACACCGAACCAGCAATAGAACCTGTCGGACCAGTGGGGCCGGTTGGGCCGGTCGCCCCGGTTGGACCTGGCACCGTCGAATCTGCACCCGTCGCGCCTTGGGCACCCGCAATACCTTGAGAACCGACGGCACCCTGCGGACCCTGCGAACCGGTATTGCCCGTTGCGCCGGTTGCACCCTGCGTTCCTGCGGTACCTTGCGGGCCCGTGTTACCCGTTGCGCCGGTCGCACCCTGGGCTCCGGCGTTACCTTGGGAACCGGCGCTGCCTTGCGGACCTTGCGGGCCGATTCCGCCCTGGGCGCCCACTGTGCCTTGGGGACCTTGTGCGCCCGTCGCTCCAGCCGACGCCAGCGGCGACCAGTCGGTCGGATCCGCTGTCGGATCACCGACATTGTTGCCCGTCGTGTTGATGTAGCTCGAGCCGTTGTACGTCACGATGCTGCCAA
>DATIVQ010000206.1:0-5748 GCA_035465735.1 Rudaea sp. | reverse complement strand
GCCAGCGATGCGCAGGCGTACAGGTACACGGCCACGTTCAAGCCCAAGCCGAAGCCCGCGCGCCCGGAAATTTCCACCATCGCCTTCTCCGCACCGGCTGCCGCCGCCGGTGCTCTGGCGCAGGCATCGGCGATTGCCGGCGGCGTGCGTTTCGCACGCGAACTCGGCAACCTGCCGCCCAACATCTGCACGCCGGCGCACATCGCCGAACAGGCGCTCAAGCTCGCGCAGGAGCATCCCGGGGTGACTTGCGAGGTGCTCGAGGAAGAGCACATGCAAAAGCTCGGCATGGGTGCCCTGCTGGGCGTGGCCATGGGTTCGGCCAACGCACCGCGCCTGATCGCCCTGCAGTGGCGCGGCGCCGGCGAGGCGCAACCCTACGCACTGGTCGGCAAGGGCGTCACCTTCGATTCCGGCGGCATCAACATCAAGCCCAGCGCCGGCATGGAAGAAATGAAGTTCGACATGTGCGGCGCCGCTTCCGTGCTCGGTGCCTTCCTCGCCGCCGTCGAAATGAAACTCAAACTGAATCTGGTGTGCGTGGTGCCGGCGGTGGAGAACATGCCCGGCGGCCGCGCGCAGCGCCCCAGCGACGTCGTCACCACGATGTCCGGGCAGACCGTGGAAATCCTCAACACCGACGCCGAAGGCCGCCTGATCCTGTGCGATGCGCTCACCTACGTGCAGAAATTCAAGCCGCAGGTCATCGTCGATGCCGCCACGCTCACCGGCGCCTGCGTCGTCGCGCTCGGCAAGCACGCTTCGGGTTTGATGACGCAGGACGATGCGCTGGCGCACGAGCTTCTAGCCGCCGGCGAGGCCACACTCGATCGCGCCTGGCGCCTGCCATTGTGGGACGACTACCAGAGCCAGCTCGAAACGGGCTTCGCGGACGTCGCCAACATCGGCGGCAAGTACGCCGGCGCGATCACCGCCGGCTGCTTCCTCGCGCGCTTTACCGAGGGCTTCCGCTGGGCGCACCTGGACATCGCCGGCAGCGCCTGGGACGAGGGTCGCAAAGGCTCGGCGACGGGGCGGCCAGTACCGTTGTTGTCACAATGGTTGCTCGACCGCGCTTCCTGATTTTTCCTCGGCGCGCGTGGCAAAAGCCGACTTCTACCTGATCGCCAAGCCGCGTTTCCGCGGCGATCCGCTGTTGCTCGTGTGCGAACTCGCCAAACGTGCCTTCGAAAGCGGCCAGCGCGCACTGATCCTGGCGCGCTCGGTCGAGGAAGCCGAGCATCTCGACGAAAAATTGTGGGACTTCGACGCGAGCGCGTTCGTGCCACACCAGATAGCCGGTGACGAGGACGACGCGATCACGCCGGTGCTCATCGTCGCGCCGGGCGTGCCGACGCCGGATCGCGCGCTCGTCATCAACCTGCGCAATGAAGCCGTCAGCGGTACGTTTGAACGCGTGCTGGAAGTGGTGCCGGATGACGAGGCCCAGCGCGCCGGTTCGCGCGAACGCTGGAAGACCTACAAGGCCGCCGGACTGGACGTCGCCAAGCACGACATGTAAATGCTCAGGACGCCGCCTTTGCCTCCGCGGCGGGCACCGGCAGGCCGACGCTGCGACAGAAATCGGCGAAGCGCGGATCGCCGCGCAGGTTGCGAAAGTAAGGATCGATCAGCAGTTCCAGTATGCCGGGATCGCGCGCGGCGCGCGCTTGCTCGAGCCATCGGAACGCCTCGTCCGCGTTGCGGCGCAACGCATGAATTTCCGCGATCTGGAATCCGAAGGTATCCGCATGTTGCGTCACCAGGTCGTGCAGGGCGGCATCGGCCGCGGCACGGTCGTTGCCGATCTGCAAGGCCTGGGCAATGGCGACCGTGCGCCAACTCGCGTCGGATTCGCGTTGCGCGTTGGCCAGGGCCGAAACCGCATCGCCGCGGACGATGTCGATGCTGGCCAGGTCGTAGTAATTGAACCCGGCATCCGGGCGCAACTCGATGGCCTTGCGGATCGCGCGTTCGGCCTCGTCGGCACGGCCGCGCGCCAGTTCGTACTCACTGAGGTTCTGCCAGGCGCCTATACTCAGCGGATTCAGGCGCAAGGCGTCGTGCAGCAATTCCACGGCCTCGTCGAAATGCCCGAGCTGCGCCAACGCCTCGGCCAGATGTTGCTTGGGATCCGCCGCTGCTTCGGGCGCCGCCAGGCGAACCGCCGTGCGGTATTCGGCCTCGGCTCCGGTAAGGCTCATGTCGCCGAGCAGCGCGGCGGCACCGAGCGCCAGATGGCCGTCTACTAGATTCGGTGCGAGCGTTTGCGCCTGGCGCGCATCCACGCGTGCCTTGGCATAAGCGTCGGCCGCGGCGTTGCCGCCGAGATAGCTTTGCGCAATCACCGACCAAGCCAGTGAACGGCTGGCATAGGCCTGCGCGTAGCGCGCATCGAACCCGATCGCGCGCGAATACCGGGCAATCGCTTCGCGCAGGCCAGCTTCGGTCTGCAGCCTTGAATAGAACTTTCCCTGCAGCCAGGCATCGTACGCATCGAGATTGCCGCTGGGCGGACGCTCGCCCTGTCCCGCGACTTCGTCCAGGCGCATGCGGATGCGCAACTGTGCCGCGATCTCGGCCGCAATCTCGTCCTGCAAGGCGAACAGGTCGCGGTAACCGCGATCGTAGTTTTGCGACCACGCGGTACGACCGTCGGCCGCATCGATCAGGACCACGTTGACTCGCACCTCGTCGCCGTTGCGCTGCACGCTGCCTTCGAGCAGGTGCGCGACGCCGAGTGCATGGCCGATTGCCCGACTGTCGGTTTGCTCGGCGCGGAACTTGAAAGAGGAGTCGCGGCTGATCACTTTCAGACCGGCACATTGGGTCAACTCGCCGATCAGGCTTTCGGTCAGGCCATCGGAAAAATACTGGGCGTTCGGATCGCCGCTGGCGTTCTTCAGCGGCAGCACCGCGACGGACTTGTCGGGAATCGCGGCTTCCGCGACGGCGGGCGCGGATGCCCCGCCCGGTGCCGGCGCGATACGCCACAGCACGCCACCGCCGACCGCGAGCAGCAAGGCCAGGATCAACAACTCCATGCCGGTAACGCGCTGCGCGCCGCGTTCGCCGTGATACCAGGCGAGCACGAGGGCAACGAAGAAGCCGATCGCCAGGACCACGGTGATGCCGCGGCGCACGCCCTCGGCCCAGCCAAACTGCTGGCCGACGATATCGAGTCCCTGCAGCAGCGCGAACGCAGCGGCGAGATAGGCCAGCGACCACTGCACGATCCTGCGATCCTTCAGCCGCTGCAGGAACGGCGTGCGCAAGGGTTGCGTGGCCGTGCCCGTCGGCACGTCGAGCAACGGCAATTCCGGCGTATGGCGCACGTGCACGGTCAGCGCTTCGTCCGCGCCGATTGCGAAATGCCGCATCAGATCGTCGATCAGTTCGCGGCAATCGGCGTAGCGCTGCGCCGGGTCCTTGGCCGTCATGCGCCCCAGGATGCGCGCCAGTTCGGCATCGACGTCCGGATTGAGCGCGCGAATATCCGGTAACGGCGTCTGCGCCACCTCGCGCATCAGGGCCAGCGGCGACGTGCTTTTGTATGGCAGGTGTCCGGCCAGGCATTCAAACATGACGATGCCGAGCGCGAAGATGTCGGTGCGTGCGTCGGACACGGTGCCGTCGTCGTAACGCTCGGGCGCAAGGTAGCCCGGCGTGCCGAGGAACGCGCCCGTCGTGGTCAATCGGGATGCGCCGTCCTGCGTGGATTGGGCGATGCCGAAATCGGAGACCTTCACGATGCCGGCAGTGGAAATCAGGATATTGCCCGGCTTGACGTCGCGATGGATCAGGCCCTTGGCGTGCGCGCAGGCGAGGCCCCGCGCGGCCTGCACCGCCAGGCGCGCGGCCTGGTCCGGCATGAGGTGCCTTTCGCGCTTGAGCAGGGCATCCAGGGAAACGCCGTCGACGAACTCCATCGCGAAATACGGCAGACCGTTCTCGCTGCCGATCGCGTAGATGTGCACGACGTGGGCGTCGTCCAGGGCGGCTACGGCGCGCGCCTCGCGCTGGAAGCGCTCGACGACGCGCGCATCGTGGGCCAAGCCTTCGCCAAGCACCTTGATCGCGACGAAGCGGTCCAGCGCCGCGTCGCGGGCCTTGAATACCACGCCCATGCCGCCGCGGCCGAGCTCGGACACGAGCTGGTACTGGCCGAATGCGGTTTTCATGCCGACGCTCCGGTTCTCGTCCGTGAATCTCGCCCTGGCCGATGGTAACCCGCGCGCCGGACAAAGGTAAGCGGCCTTGCCATTGTCCAATGCCGGGCGGAAACTGACATTGCCCCACTCGCGGGCAACGAGCATTTTCCCCATTTTCCGCAGCAGGAACCCAGCATGAAAACCCTATCGATCGTTTGTTCGGCGGCGCTGGCACTCGCGGCGACGGCAGCCGTGGCGCATCCACCCGCAAACAACGTCAGTCACCACCGGCATCCCAATATCGCAGCCGCGCAGCGTCTGACGACACAGGCCTACAACCGAATCGTGCAGGCACAGAAAGCCAACGAATTCGATCTCGGCGGACACGCCGCCAAGGCCAAGGAGTTGTTGGACCAGGCCAACCGCGAATTGAAGGAGGCAGCGCAGACCTCCAACGCCGATCACCGCTGATTTTCCCGATTCGGGATTTTGCGAAGCCCGGCCACCGCCGGGCTTCGTCGTTTCGGCTTGGGCGCAATGCCTCGTACCGCTACAATTCACGCCTCCCTTTGTCGATCTGCCCTGCCCCCGCGCGGGCCAAGGCCATACCGTCATGGAAAAAGGTTTCGATCCCCGTCCCATCGAATCGAAGTGGTACGCGCGCTGGGAAGCCGCGGGCATCTTCGCCCCGCATGGCAACGGCGAACCCTACTGCATCCTGCTGCCGCCGCCGAACGTGACGGGCACGCTGCACATGGGCCATGCGTTCCAGCAGACCATCATGGATGCGCTGATCCGCTACAACCGCATGCGGGGGATGCGCACGCTGTGGCAGGGCGGCACGGACCACGCCGGCATCGCCACGCAGAAGATCGTCGAGAACCAGCTCGCCGTGCAGGGCAAGACGCGCCACGACCTGGGTCGCGAGAAATTCGTCGAGCGCGTGTGGGAATGGAAGGCCGAATCCGGCTCGACGATCACGAACCAGATGCGGCGCCTCGGCGCTTCGATGGACTGGTCCCGCGAACGCTTCACCATGGACGAGGGACTTTCGGCCGCGGTACGCAAGGTCTTCGTGCAGTGGTACCGAGATGGACTGCTCTACCGCGGCAAGCGCCTCGTGCACTGGGATCCGGTGCTTATGACGGCGGTGTCGGACCTGGAAGTGAACAACGAGGAAAAGGACGGCTCACTGTGGTCGATCCGATATCCCGCGAGCGACGGTGGTGAAGGCGTGGTGGTGGCGACCACGCGCCCGGAAACGATGCTCGGCGACGTTGCCGTGGCCGTGCATCCGGAAGACGAGCGTTACGCACATCTCGTCGGCAAGAAAATCAGACTTCCGCTAACCGGCCGCGAAATTCCGGTGATTGCCGACGATTACGTCGAGCGCGAGTTCGGCACCGGCGCGGTGAAGATCACGCCGGCGCACGATTTCAACGACTGGCAGATCGGCGTGCGGCACAAGCTCGCGCCGATCACCATGCTGACACTCGACGCCAAGGTCAACGACAACGCGCCGGAGAAATACCGCGGCCTCGACCGCTTTGCCGCGCGCAAGGCCGTGCTCGCCGACCTCGAAGCGCAAGGGCTGCTG
>DATIVQ010000205.1:0-3428 GCA_035465735.1 Rudaea sp. | reverse complement strand
GGCAACTACATGTGCATCGCCCTGCCGAACGCGGAAGGCAGTTTCACCGTCACGCTGTTCATGCCGAATGCGGGAAATCCGAGTTTCGACCGCGTGCGCACCGGCGCCGACGTGCACGCGCTGTTTGCGCGCGACTTTGCCGACGCGCTGCCGCTGATCCCCGGTCTGGAAAAGGATTTCGCTGCCAATCCGACCGGCATCCTCGGCACGCTGTATATCGACCGCTGGCACCTGGATGGCCGCGCCCTGCTCATCGGCGACGCCGCGCATGCGATCGTGCCTTTCCACGGCCAGGGCATGAACTGCGGATTCGAGGATGCCGTGGAACTCGCCGATCTACTGCGAGATGCCGGAAACGATTTCGCCGCCGCGTTCGCCGAATTCCAGCACCGGCGCAAGCCGAATGCCGACGCGATCGCCGCGATGGCGCTGGAAAACTACGTGGAGATGCGCGACAGCGTGGCCGATGCGCACTTCCTGCTGATGCGCGCGCTGGAGCGCCAGATCGCCGCGCGGAAACCCGGGCGCTTCGTCCCGCGCTACTGGATGGTCACGTTCTCGCGCCTGCCCTACTCCGTCGCGTTCCAGCGCGGTGAAATCCAGTCCGGCATCCTGCGCGAACTCACCAATGGCAAGACCGAACTCGCGCAAGTCGATCTCGCGCTCGCCGACCTGATGGTCGACGAGCGTTTGCCGCGGCTACCGGCCTGACTCACGGACACGTCGTCTTTCCCGTCAACCGCACGATCGGCTGGTTGATGTTCCAGCCGCCCGACAGCGGCGACAGCAGGTTCAGGTTCGCCGAATAATTGCCTTGCGACGCGCTGGAGAAATTCACGTTCAAGGTTCCGATCGGACGCGGCGTGGTCGGCACGGCGGCGCAGAGCGGACAGAATCCACCGATCTGGTTCAGGCTCAATGTCGATTGCGAACCGAACGGCGACGACGAGCCTGCCGCCCAGCGCGGTTGGCCGAGCGCGTCGTAGAAATAGAACGCATCGAACTGGAAGCTCGCCCCGGCGGAACTGTCCGGAACCGCCAGCACGTCCATGCCGTAGCCTGATTGCGTCGGTGCGTACCATTGGCCGGTGAAATCGGCTTGCGCGCCATTGAAGGACACGCACTGGTCGACGCCGAGCAGGACGAAATGCTCGCTGCCGGCCTGTCCGAACAGATGCCAGGAAAACATGTGGCCGTTCGCATCGACGGGCGTCAATGTCACGTCGCCGACGATGGCGACCTGCCCGACGGTCGCGCCATTCCAGGTTATGCGTCCCAGCGGCGCGGTCCATGCGCCGTTGCCGGCGGCCGGCGCCTCCGCCTGCGCCACGTACCACACCGGCGTGCCGTCTTCGAGATAGGTGTACCAGTACAGGGCCTGCTCGCCGCCGGCTTGATTCATGAACGTGCCGTGGCCGGAGCGCTGCCGGTTGTAATAGGCACCGGCGACGACGGGCGGCACGGTCTGGATCAAATTCGTCTTCACCGTGAGCGCAACATCAGCATTGTTCGCGCTGGCATTGGACGCGACGAAGTACCAGCGCCCGGCCTTGACCGGCACGGTGACGGATTTGCCCGTCGTCGTGCCGCCCAGCGACCATTGCGCATCGCTCGCAGTCGCGGCAGGCGCGGCGGCGATCTGCGGCGAGGCCGACGGCGCCGGGAAGTCGGCGCGGGTCAGGCGGAAATTCACCGTGCCGCGATTTGGCGATCCGGGTACGTAGCTCGTATCGACGAGCAGCGTCGCCTGGCCGGCCACGTCGATGAACTGGTGCGCGAGCGTTTCGCCGGGTGCCAGCGACACAGTGCGCGTCGCATCCGGTTCGAGCGCATCGGCGACGTCGTCGTTGCCCGCGCTGCGGGTCAGCGCGAATGGCACGAAGCCGGCCTGGCCCAACGCCGCGTAGCTTCCGCCGTTCAACGGATCGATCAGTACGGCGCCGTAGTAGCGCGTACCTGGCATGACCGCATTGAAGCCGCCGGGCGAACCCCAGAACAGGCGCAGCGGAAAACCCGCCTGCGCGGCGACGTGACCCGGCCCGGCCACCCCGAAACCGCCGCGCACGCCGCCCGGCACGACGTAGTTCACCGCCGGGATGCCGCTGTCGAGCGTAACCGAATAGTTGCCCGACGGATTGCTCTGCGGAATATCGACCAGTGCCCACACGTTCACCGGCCCGGCATTGCGCAAGTCGATCACGCAACGTACCGGCGATCCGGACATACTCGAGACGGCGCACTGTTGTTCGGCGAAATTGGGCTGGCCGTCGCCGTTGTAGTCGATGCCGGCATACAAATTCGCTGCGGCTGCATTCGATGCCGCGACCTCGACGATGAAGGCGCTGCCGGACTGGCCCGCGTCCACGCCATTCGCGGACGGATTCGGAAACAACACGAACTGCTTGCCGGTGCCGGGGAATGTGGAATAGATGTCGTCGGACTTGGCATCCACGCCCAGGTTCATGGTCGTGACCGTGGCCGGAACCAGGTTCGTCGCCGAAAACGTGGCTTGCGCAAGCGCGGCAAGCCCCCTGAGCTGGATCGTCCGGTTGCCGCCGGGCCCGCTGGTGGCGATGTCCTGGAACGCCGGCGCCGATCCGCGTGAGGCGTACACCGCCAGCTTCAGCGCGGTGTCCGTGGCGGACTGTCCGCCCCCGCTCTTGTGCAGGACGATGCGCGCGTTCGCCCAGTTGCCGGTCAGGTGCGGATCGCTGACATCCACCGCGATGTTGAGCACCTGAGCCGCGCCGGGCGCGAGCGTGAATTGCGCCGGCGTCACCGTGATCTTCGCGTTCGCCGTCGCGCCCTGCACGCTCGCCGTCCAGCTTCCACCGCCGGACATGTCGGCGACGGTCCGAGTGAAACTGCATTGTCCGAAACACGATTCGCTCTCGATGCCGGGCCGGTTGAGCTTGGCCGGATCGCCGCCGCGCGATGGAGCCTGCGCGCGGAAATCCGCCGCGCTCAGCGGCAGGTACAGACCGGCCTGCGCGGCGGCGGCGACCTGCACGCGGCCGGCGCCCGCATCCAGCGGCGGCGCCGGCGTCACGCCGTCATCCTCGCGCACGCTGCCCGCCAGCGCGGTGCCCAGCAGCGCGGACTCGACCTGCGCCGGACTCCACGCCGGATGCGCGGCAAGCAGCAGCGCCGCGGCACCTGCCACGTTCGGCGAGGCCATCGAGGTACCGGACATCAGGGCGAGTCCGTTCGACTGGTAGTCCGACGACAGGATGTTCGTACCCGGTGCGGTGATGTCGGGCTTGAGGATGCCGCCGGAGAAACCGTAAGGCCCGCGCGAACTGCTGGAATTGAGGATGTCGCCGAAGCTCGCCTGCAACTTCGCGCTGACGCCGCTGATCGCGCCCCGGTGGCTGCCCGGCGTCGCCACCCATGCCTTGAGCGCGGCGCCTTCGGCGTAGCCCAGGTGC
>DATIVQ010000204.1:0-1711 GCA_035465735.1 Rudaea sp. | reverse complement strand
TCGTCGCGTTCCCGGTCTTCTACTTCTTCGCACCGCGCCTGTGGAACGTCTGCCATCGCCACGACTGGCTGACCCTGGCCGACTTCGCGCAAGGCCGCTACGCCAACCGCTGGCTCGCGCTCGCGGTGGCGTTGACCGGCGTGCTCGCGACCCTGCCCTACATCGCCCTGCAACTGGTCGGCATGCAGGTGGTGTTCGAGGCGATGGGCTTCGGCGGCCTGCGCCAGGGCGCCGAGATCGCGCTGGTCGTCGCCTTCGTCGTGCTCGCCGTATACACGTATACAAGTGGCTTGCGTGCGCCGGCCATGATCGCGTTCGTCAAGGACACGATGATCTACGTGTTCGTGATCGCGGTCATCATTATCGTGCCGGCGAAACTCGGCGGCTACGGCGCGGTGTTTGCCGCGGCCGATCGCGCTTTCACGGCGAAAGGCGGCAATGCCGGTATCCTGCTGCATCCGGGCCAGGCGATGCCGTTCGCCAGTCTCGCGCTCGGCTCGGCGCTGGCGCTGTTCCTGTATCCGCACGCCGCCACCGGCATGCTCGCCGCGTCGAACGCTAACACGCTGCGCCGCAACGCCATCGTGCTGCCGATCTACAGCATCATGCTCGGCCTGATCGCACTGATGGGCTACATGGCGATCGCCGCGAACGTGCCGGCGAAAGGCACGGCCGTGGTGCCGGCGCTGATTGCGCAGAGTTTTCCGGAATGGTTCGCCGGATTCTGTTACGCCGCGATCGCGCTCGGCGCGCTGGTGCCTGCGGCCATCATGTCGATCGGCGCGGCGAACCTAGTCACGCGCAACATCTGGCGTCCCTACGTGAATCGCGCTATGACGGCGAAGCAGGAATCCACCGTCGCCAAGGTGACCTCGCTCGCGGTCAAGTTCGGTGCGCTCGCCTTCGTCGTGTTCCTGCCGCACGAATATGCGATCAACCTGCAGCTACTCGGCGGCATCTGGATTGCGCAAATCTTCCCGGCGATCGCGTTCGGCCTGTTCACGCGCTGGTTCCGCGGCGGCGCGTTGCTCGCCGGCTGGGCACTGGGGATGGTGCTGGGCACGGCACTGTCCGCCAGCGTCGGCATGAAACCGGTGTTCGCCCTGCCGGAACTCGGCGGCGTCTACATCGGCTTGATAGCGCTGGTCGTGAACATCGTTGTGGCGGCATTGATCACGGCGATCGCCAACGCGCGCGGACACGCACCCGCGCCAGACGAAACCGCGTCTGGCAATTATGAAGACGCGCCGGCGCGCGCGTAATCGACGAAATCGAACGCAAAGGCGTGGCGCGCATCCGCCATGTGATGCGTGCGCGAAGTCTCGCGCCATCGCAACCAATCCACGTTCGGGAAAAACGCATCGGCGTCTTCGACGGCGCAATCGATCTGGGTCAAATGCAGGCGCGTCGCACGCGGAAGCGCGAGCGCGTAGACCTCGCCGCCACCGATCACCATCAATTCGGCAGCGCCGACCGCGGCAACGGCCGCATCCAGCGAGGCCGCGGATTCCTGATCCGCGAACGGCGCGACGCCGGCACGCGTAAGCACCAGATTGCGCCGCCCCGGCAGGGCACGGCCGATCGCGAGCGCGGTCTTGCGGCCCATCAGCACCGGTTTGCCGAGCGTCAGCGCCTTGAAACGCTTCAGGTCGTCCGGCAGATGCCACGGCATCGCGCCATCGCGCCCGATTGCGCGGTTGCGGTCGAGAGC
>DATIVQ010000203.1:0-2106 GCA_035465735.1 Rudaea sp. | reverse complement strand
TGAGCTACGCCGGTACATTCGATCGCATTTCCATTTTCAACAGCGTTGGTGGTAATCCAGGCACGCTGTACCTGGACGAAATCGCTTTGCTCACGCCGATCAATGACCAGATCTTCAAAAACGGCTTCGAAGTCGCGGCCGCGCCAGCGCAATTCCGCGGCACCACGATCACCGGCATGGAATCCGGGTTCAACGCCGCCGGCACGCAGCACATCTGCCTACAGCCCGGCGGACCTGTCGCCGGCACCGACTATCCTGTGCAGGACACCCGGCTCATCGACTATTTTGCCGGCAAGGGCATATCGATGCTGCGCCCGCTTTTCGCGTGGGAATGCATGCAGCCCGTGCTGAACGACTCGATTCCCGGTGCGGGCGCCAATTACCAGGCTTACTTCGACGCCTACAAGATGATGGTCGACTACGCGACCAACACCCAAGGCATCGGCATCATCATCGAGCCATGGGAATCCAACTCCAACGGTGAGATCGGCGGCGCGATGTGGAACGGCAACTTGGTCGGCTCCGCGCAGGTTCCGCGTACGGCGTTCGCCGATTTCTGGAGCCGGATGGCGACAATCTTTAAGGACAACCCGCGCGTGTCCTACGGTTTGATGAGCGAGCCCAACCACATGTCGACCTTGTCGTGGTTCGCCTCTGCGCAGGCGGCGATCACCGCGATCCGCGCCACCGGCTCGACGCAACGCATCTACGTGCCAGGCAACGCCTATACCGGCGCCTCCACCTGGACGACTGCCAATGCTTTCGGCGGCGACGCCACCTCCAACGCCGATGGCTGGCTCAATGCCAACGGTGCCGGCATGCCGTTGTCCGATCCGCTGAACAACATCGCCGTCGAAGTGCACACCTACGTCGACTGCTATCAGGGCGGCTTGTACGACGAGATCACGTCCAACACGGCGGCGCGCGACCAACTCGACGTGACCGTGCAATGGGCGCGGCCGCTCGGCCTGCCGGTATACCTGGGCGAGATCGGCATCTACGCCGGCAACAGTCCGGTGAACAATCCCGACGCGGGATGCGCCGTTCACACCGGCACGGCGGTCCTGGCCTGGGCCGATTTCATCAGTTACGCCGACGCCAATACCGACACATTGGCCGGATTCACCTGGTGGGCCGGCGGCTATCCCGGCTGGTGGGACGACGTGCACGCCGCCCATTTTTCGATCACGCCAACGAATGCCGCGACCTTTACCGGCGACAGCATCGAGATGACCTTGATCCAGGGCAACTTCTGACCCGATTGCGGTTGCGGGCGGAATCCGCCGCCCGCTATAATGCGCGGCCTTGTCCACCGGTCTGTTCGGCCTCGCCGCAAGGCGGCCGGAAGCAAGGCCAAGGCGCATCGCTCCAAATGCAAAACTCCATCGCTGCCGGAAGGCGGCTCGCCATTCGCGTCGTCGCCGCGCAAGCCGCGGCAACCGCACTGGTGGCGGCGGGTTTCGCGTGGCGCGGCTGGGAGGACGCGCTGGCTGTTTTGGCTGGCGGCGGTACGGTGGTTTTGGGGACGGCGGTATTGGCCTTGCGCCTGTTCGCCGGTCCGCCGGCAGCGGCGGGCACGGTGCTGGCGCGGATGATCGTTGGCAACCTGCTGCGCTGGTGCGTGATCGGAATCGGCCTGTATCTGGCGATGGTCACGGCCCGGCTGCCGGGCCTGCCGGTGATGGCCGGACTGGTGGCGGCGCTATTGCCGCAACTGTTCGGCCTGCACGATGGTTTCGCACAGCACATTCCGCCGGCGACGGCGGCGCAGAAGTAGTCGAATTGAACCGTTGAATCAGGATTTCGGATCGCAGCAATGGCCACAGAAGCCGCCCCCGACACCGGTCATTACATCCTGCACCACCTGACCTTCCTGCAGTACGACCTGCAGAAGAAGGCTATCGTGGAAGGCTCGCAGGGCTTCTGGGTTCTGAACCTGGATTCGGTCATCTTTTCGGTGCTGTTGGCGCTGATCTTCTTCTTCATGTTCTGGGCTGCCGCGCGCCGCGCCACCAGTGGCGTGCCGGGCAAGTGGCAGAACTTCATCGAGATGTGCGTCGGCTTCGTCGACAGCCAGGTCAAGGACGCCTACCACCACGGCGCGAA
>DATIVQ010000202.1:0-12655 GCA_035465735.1 Rudaea sp. | reverse complement strand
CGGCGTCAGTCGGCATAATCAACCGTGTACGGCGCGTGGTCGGAAAACCGCGGCGTCGCCGCGATCGCGCAGGATTTGAGTTTCGCACGCAAACCCGGCGTGACGATCTGGTAATCGATACGCCAACCGACGTTGTTTTCGCGCGCCGCGCCGCGCGCCGACCACCAGGTGTAATCCTCGCCCTCGGGCTTGAGCGTGCGATAGCTGTCGACCCAGCCTTGCTCCTCGATCAGGGCATTGAGCCAGGCGCGCTCTGCGGGCAGGCAGCCGGAATTCTTCTGGTTCGATTTCCAGTTGCGGATGTCCTTTTCGCTGCGCACGATGTTCCAGTCGCCGCACAGCACGTACTCGCGCTTGCTTGCGCGCCACTTGGCGAAAGTCGGCATCAGCCAGTCCATGACCTTGAATTTGAAGCGTTGGCGTTCCTCGCCGGACGACCCCGACGGCACGTACAAGGACACGACGCTGAGCTTGCCGAAGCGCACCTCGATATAGCGGCCCTCGTCATCGAACGGCGCCCAGCCCAGTTGCGTCAGCACCTCGTCAGGTTCGCGCCGCGAATAGATCGCCACCCCGCTATAGCCTTTCTTCGTGGTCGCATCGCGATAAAAACAATGGTGGCCATTCGGGCGGAACATCGGATCGCTCAGCTGGCCTTCCTGCGCCTTGGTTTCCTGCAGGCAGAGAACGTCGGCGTTGTGCTTCTTCAGCCAGTCGAAAAACCCCTTGCTCGCCGCGGAGCGGATGCCGTTGGCGTTGAAACTGACGATTCTCACGAGACAGGCGGCTCCGGGTGCAGGACTCGTGGATAATAGCCCGAATCCCAAAGGCGAATACCAGGCCCATGCTTTTTTACCAACGCGAATTCCTCGATCTGGCGCTGCAGAAGAACGCGCTGCGTTTCGGTGAATTCACGCTCAAGTCCGGCCGCATCAGTCCGTATTTCTTCAACGCCGGATTGTTCGACTCGGGTGCGGCTCTGGATGCGCTTGGTCGTGCCTACGCACAAACCCTCGTCTCCACCGGCGTCGGTTTCGACATGCTGTTCGGCCCCGCGTACAAGGGCATCGCGCTGGCCACGGCGACCGCGGTCGCGCTTGCGCGTGAGCATGCGCGCGACGCGCCGCTGGCGTTCAACCGCAAGGAAGCCAAGGATCACGGCGAGGGTGGAAGCCTGATCGGCGCGCCGCTGGCCGGGCGCGTGGTGATCGTCGACGACGTGATCAGCGCCGGTACCGCCACGCGCGAATCCATCGCCTTGATCCGCGCCAACGGCGCCACGCCGGCTGGTGTGCTGATCGCACTCGATCGCCAGGAACGCGGCCGCGGCGCGCAATCGGCCGCACAGGAAATCGCTGCGGAATTCGGCATCCCGGTGATCGCCATCGCGCGGCTCGAGGAATTGCTTGGCTTCGCCGCTGAACGCCCGGAGCTGGCCGCGCATCGCGCGCGCCTGCAAGCCTACCGCGCCGAATACGGCGTCTGATGCCAGCGCACCCGCGCCGCCCTATACTCGCCATTCGGAGGACATTGCCATGCGCTCAACGAGGACCCTGATTGCCATCGGCCTGCTCGCGTTCGTTGCGGCGAATGCGTTGGCCGTCGAGAAAAGCCAGGAACGCTACCGCTGGAAGGACGCGCAAGGCATCGTGCATTTCGACGATGTGCTGTCGGATGCGGCCATCCAGTCGGGCTACGATGTGGTCAGCGGCAGCGGCATGCTCGTCAAGCACGTGGCGCCGCCGAGAACGGCCGAGCAAGTGAAAGCCGACGCGAAGGTCGAGGCACAGAAGCAGGCCGCGCAAAAGGCGACCGCCGATCAGGCGCGCGAAGATGAGCAAATGTTGGCGGCCTATCCGGCCGAACAGGATCTGGTCGATGCGCAAAATGCACAGCAGGCCACGATCGACCAGTACATCGAAGCCACCCAGATCAGCCTGCAAAGCCAGGAGAAAAGCCTGACCGACAATCTTTCGCATGCGGCGGACCTGGAACGCGCCGGCAAACCGATTCCGGTTGCGTTGCATCAGATGATCGAGACCCTGCGCGCGAACGTCGAAAAGCAGAAGGCCTACATCGCGGCCAAGCAGCAGGAAAAGACCGACAGCGCGAAGAAATTCGAGGCGGAGCTCGCACATTACCGGCAATTGCGCGCCAAGGACCCCGCGGCGCAACCGTGATCGCGGTTCTCAGAATGGCAGCTTGAGGTTCGCGTCCAGCGCGAGCAACTGCTTGCGGAACGTGTCCTGGATGCGCGCCAGCGCCACGTCGGTGTCGGCATCGAAGCGCAACACCAGCACCGGCGTCGTGTTCGAGGCACGCACCAGGCCCCAGCCGTCCGGCCAGTCCGCGCGCACGCCGTCGATGGTGGTGATGCGCGCGCCCTCGAAGCTCGCCTTTTCCTTGAACTTCTCGATGAAGCGGTAATGCTCGCCCTCGGCCATGGGAAGCTTCAATTCCGGCGTGGACACGCCCTTGGGCAGTTCGTCGAAAATCTCCTGCGGCGTGCGGCCTTCCGGATCGGCGGCGAGAATTTCCATCAGCCGCGCCGCCGCATAGATGCCGTCGTCGAAGCCGTACCAGCGCTCGCGGAAGAAGAAATGCCCGCTCATCTCGCCGGCCAATTCCGCCTCGGTCTCGCGCATCTTGGTCTTGATCAGCGAATGCCCGGTCTTCCACATGATCGGGCTGCCGCCGGCCTGCAGGATCCACGGCTGCAACTTGCCGGTGCATTTGACGTCGTAGATGATGGTCGCGCCCGGATTTCGCGTGAGCACGTCGCGCGCGAACAACATCAGCGTGCGATCCGGGAAGATCACCTCGCCGCTCGCGGTGACCACGCCGAGGCGGTCGCCATCGCCATCGAAGGCCAAGCCCAGATCCGCGTTCACCTGCTTTACGGACAGGATCAGGTCCTGCAGGTTGTGCGGATCGGACGGGTCCGGATGGTGGTTCGGGAAATTGCCGTCGACATCGCAGTACAGCGGCTGCACCTCGCAGCCGATGCCCTCGAGCACCGCCGGCGCGACCGCGCCAGGAATGCCATTGCCGCAATCGACCACGACCTTGAGCTTGCGCTCGATCAGCACGTCGCCCGTGATGCGCTCGATGTATTCCGACGTCAGCTCCATCGACTGCAGCCCGCCGCTGCCACTGGCAAGGCGGTTCTCGCTGATGCGCGCATACAGGTCGGCAATCGCCTGCTCGGCGAGAGTCTCGCCGCCGAGTACGATCTTGAAGCCATTGTAGTCGGGCGGATTGTGGCTGCCGGTGACCATCACGCCGGAACCGGCATTGAGGTGATAGGTCGCGAAGTACAAGACGGGGGTCGGCACCGCACCGATGTCGATGACGTTGCAGCCGGCCGCGCGCAGGCCTTCGATCAGGGCGGCGGACAATTCCGGGCCGGACAGGCGGCCGTCGCGGCCGACCACGATTTCCTTCAGCTCGCGCTGCCGCGCCTCGCTGCCGATGGCACGGCCGATCTGGCGCGCCACGCTCGCCGTCAGCGTCTTGCCGAGCACGCCGCGGATGTCGTAGGCGCGGAAGATGCTGCGGTCGACCACGACGTCCGGCGGCGCTGCCGGCTGTGCGGGCTTGGGCTTGGGTGCCGCTGCCGGCGCCGGCGCTGGCTTGGCGACGGTTTGCGCCAGAGTCTGCTCGGATGCGGCCTCGATCGGCGCGCGCCGGCGCAGAAAACGGTCCAGCGCCGCCTGCACACCGATCCGGCGCGCTTGCAGCAGGAACAGGCCGATGCCCAGCAGGATCAGCGCCACGGGGGCCGCGAACCACAGCCCGCCCGGGAGCAGGATCGGGAATTCCTCCGCCGTGCTGCCGATGCGGAACAGGCTGGCCCCGATCGCAATGCCCATATCGTTCGTCGATTCAGGCGCGGAGCGGCTGCCAATGCTGGCCAGCACCAGGTCGCTGCGCCCACTGCCCTGGCGCAGGTCCATGCGTGCGTCCGTCAGGCGTTGCTGCTCAAACACCTTTAGCAGCGGCTCGAACGGCAACTCGACATAAGCGAAGGCGAGCGTCTGCCGTTCATGAACAACCGGCAGCGCGAGCGCGAGGACACGCCGTTTTCCCGCGGTTTGACGCGATTGCAGCGGTGCGCCGATCTGGGTCTGGTGCGCCTGCACCAGCATGGCTGCCTTGGCGTAACCGAACTTGGCAAAGTCGGTGCCGAGCACATCGCCCAGGTCGGCGCGGTAGAAATCGGCGGCAACGAGATCGGGCAGCGCCTGCTTCAGCACGGATACGGCGGCAGCGCGACCAGCATCGTCTCCGGTCGCCAGCACCGCAGCGACGGCATCGCCATCCACGGCGGCAATCACGCGTTGACGCGTGTCGGCGACGAACTTGTTCAGTTCCGTGGCTTCGGCCAGCGTGACCGCGTCGATCTGCTGTGCGCCGCTGATCCGGCTCCACATCAGCCACGCTTGCCAGGCACAGAACGCGCCGGCAACGAAGGCCAGGCACGCGCCCAGGAACAGCAGTGCGCCGGGTCCGCTCGCCTGCGCGCGTGCGTCTTGCAATGCGGAAGCCTTGTCGCCGGACTTGTTCGCCATCGCCAATCTGCCGTCCTAGAGTATTCCGTCGCGCGTTCAGCGCGAGCCGGTGTGCCCGAAGCCGCCCTCACCGCGCTGGCTGGCGTCGAATTCTTCCACCACCCGGAACTGCGCGCGCGCCACCGGCAAAAACACCAGTTGCGCAATGCGCTCCCCCGGCGCAATGGTATAGGGCACCTGCGCGCGGTTCCAGCACGAAATCATCAGCGGGCCTTGGTAGTCGGCGTCGATCAGCCCGATGAGGTTGCCGAGCACGATGCCGTGCTTGTGGCCCAGGCCCGAACGCGGCAGGATCACCGCGCAGTAGTCCGGATCGCCGACATGGATGGCGATGCCGGTGGGAATCAGCGCACTTGCGCCCGGCGCGAGCGTCAGCGGCGCGTCCACTGCCGCGCGCAGATCCATGCCGGCCGATCCGGCTGTTGCCGGTGCGGGCAGGGGAATTTCCGCACCGAGACGCGGGTCAAGGATTTTCAGTTCCACGTCGATCATCGGCTGCGTGCCTTCGATTTGCGCGCGCGCAGCGCAGCGATGCGCGCGAGAAGGGCAATCGCCAGATCGTGTTTGTTTGCCCTCGGCAACACTTCTTCGCCACCTGGCCAGAGCAGGATCAGCTCATTGTCGGCGGCGTCGAAACCGGCGCCATGGCCGACGCGGTTGGCGGCGATGAGATCGAGTTTCTTGCGTTCGAGTTTGGCGCGCGCGTGGCGTTCGAGATTTTCGGTTTCCGCGGCGAAGCCGGCGACGAAGGGTTTTTTCTTCAGCGCCGCGACTTCGGCGACGATATCCGGATTCTCGGCCAATTCCAGCACCAACGCCTTGCCGGACTTCTTGAGCTTGTGCGCGGCCACGTCGGCTGGACGGTAATCGCCGACCGCTGCCGCGGCGACGAAGATGTCACAGGGTGGGATTTGCCGCATCACCGCTTCGCGCATCTGGCGCGCGCTGCGCACGTCCTCGCGCGTCACGCCTGCCGGCGTGGGCAGATGCACGGGACCTGCAACGAGATGCACCGCCGCGCCCCGTTCGGCAGCGGCCTGCGCGACCGCGAAACCCATGCGTCCGGAACTGCGGTTGCCGATGAAACGCACCGGATCGATGTCCTCGCACGTCGGACCCGCACTGACCAGCACGCGCAGCCCTGCCAGCGGTTTCGGGCCATGCAGAGCCGCCAGTTCCGCGACGATCTGGTCCGGCTCGAGCAGTCGGCCCGGACCGGATTCCGGCTCGGCCATCGGACCATCGGCGGGTCCGAGGACGGCGACGCCGCGGCTCCGCAGCGTGACAATGTTGGCCTGTGTCGCCGCATGCCCCCACATGCGCAAATTCATCGCCGGCGCGACGGCGAGCGGCGCGGAGCTGGCCAGGCACAGCGTGGTCAGCAGATCGTCGGCCATGCCGTGCGCCAGGCGCGCAATCACGTCCGCGCTGGCCGGCGCAATGATGATGCGCTGAGCCCAGCGCGCCAGTTCGATGTGTCCCATGGCCGCCTCGGCGGCTTCGTCCCACAGCCCGCTTCGTACTGGATGGCCCGAAAGCGCCTGGAACGTCAGCGGCGTGACGAAACGAGCGGCGTTGGCGGTGAGCACGACCTGTACGTCCGCGCCCGCATCGCGCAGGCGCCGCGTCAGCTCGGCCGCCTTGTACGCGGCGATGCCGCCGGAGACGCCGAGCAGAATGCGCAGGTTGGCCAGCGGCCGCTGAAGCATGCGGGAAAATTCCGACATGACGAAGGGTCGATAGCTTACCGGAATTCGCGCCTGCGCCGGCAGCGCAGAGTTCGTGCCACGCTCACACTTGCGCCATGTCGATACGCGACTGGCCCGAATCTGAACGTCCTCGCGAAAAGCTGCTCGAACGCGGTACGGCGGCGCTTTCCGACGCGGAATTGCTCGCCTTGTTCATCGGCAGTGGCCGGCGTGGCCAGACCGCCGTCGACGTGGGTCGCGATTTGATCGCGCGCCACGGCAATCTGAAAACCTTGCTCGATCGCGACGCGTCGGCGCTCGCGGCCGAGCCTGGTCTGGGCACGGCCAAATCCTGTTGCCTGCACGCCGCGCTGGAGCTTGGTCGCCGCTACCTCGCCTGCGATCTGCGCCAGCCCGAGGCGTTGGCGAATCCGGCCGCCTGCGCGGACTATTTGCGCGCACGCATCGGTGCCTATCCTTACGAGGTGTTCGCCTGCCTGTTCCTCGACAACCGGCACCGCATCCTCGCTTTCGAGGAACTGTTCCGCGGCACCATCGACGGTGCCAGCGTGCATCCGCGCGAGGTGGTGCGGCGCTGTCTCGCGCACAACGCCGCGGCGGTGATCCTCGCGCACAACCACCCGTCCGGCGTGGCCGAACCAAGCCAGGCCGACCGCGCCATCACCGCCGAACTCAAGCGCGCGCTGGAAACGATCCAGGTGCGCGTGCTCGACCACTTCGTCGTTGGCGCCGGCAGTCCCACATCCTTCGCGGCGCGCGGCTTGCTCTGATATCGTTCCGGCTATACTCCGGCGGGGAGGTAGGCTGTGCCGTGATTTTCGGTTATCCCACGCAATTTCCCGCGGACGATGTCGAACGCCGCGTGCCGGACCCGGCCACGGCGCGTGCGCTTGTGCGCGAGCGCAATCCGCAATTGCTCGAACTGCTCGCCTACCGGCGCGAACGCTTCGCCCCGCTGATCGCCGCGCGCAGCGATCGGCCGCCGATCGCCGGCGCCGAGGACGCGGTGCTGATGGCATTCTGCCGGCTTGCTTTCCGGCACGGCACCTGGGGCCGGGATTTCCATGCCTACCACAACGAAGGCCACATCTTCGAAATCCTCGGTCCGCGCCTGGAACGCCTGATCGATGCGATCGGCATTCAGGAGCTGAGCCTGCGCGACTGGTTCCTGCTCGCACTGTTCGCCGCCGCGCACGACCTGCGCCAGCGCGAAACCCCGCAGTTCGCCGCCGGCATCGGCAGCAACGAACGCGCCAGCATCGAAGAGACGATCCGGATTTTGCACACCTGCGGATTCAGCGAAGAACGCAACGCGGATGTCTTCCTGTGCATCGAGCTCATGATCGCCGGCAGCACCTTCGACGCGCGCCCGCCGCCGCCCGCGCTGGAATTGAACAGCGCCGAGGTCGTGGTCGAGTCCGGCGGCGCGCTGGCGCAAAAGCTCGACGCCAAGCTCGACAAGCACGCGCCAGGCTGGCGCGCGGATGCGCGCATCGTGCATGCGCTGGACCTGGCCCTGATCGCCGCGGACCTGGACACCGCCAATGTCGCCGAAGCGTTCGCGCTGTTCATGGCCAGCGCCGAACGCCTGTGCCTGGAACGCGAAATGCGCAGCCACCGCGATCCGGCCGGCGCCGCCTCCGCCCAGCCCATGCTGAATTTCCTCACGACCGGGCAGGAACATTATTTCTTTGATCTGCACCGCTTCAGTTCCGCGCAGGGCCGCACCGCGTTCGCCGCGGCCAAGCAGGCGAACATCCAGCCCATGCGCGAACTGGCCCGCGACCTGCGTGCCGCCGTGCCGGCGCCAGGAACGGGAAACGAGGTGCTGGCGGCATTCCACGCGCTGGCGGAGAAAGCGCGCTGACCGTAGCCCCCTGGCTGCGAATTCCGCACCGGAGCAAGCCTTCCCGCGGTGGATTTATACACAATGCTGCATTCGCTGCATTGTGCCAAATTGCCCAAAATTGTCACCCGACCGCCCTAATCTTTCTTGTTAGGAATCAGCAAGATAGACGAAAACATCTCATCCGGAGCCGAGTCCTGGGTGAGTTGGCGAAGTTTCCGCGGCCTGCGGCGCCGAGCGATACGCACAGACTTATCCACAGGCCG
Source organism: Rudaea sp. (assembly GCA_035465735.1). GTDB lineage: Bacteria > Pseudomonadota > Gammaproteobacteria > Xanthomonadales > Rhodanobacteraceae > Rudaea. The sequence continues at coordinate 4,263 of DATIVQ010000202.1, read as the reverse complement.
GAAACCGCGTCGTGGTGCGGTTTCCCCCGCCACTGCCGCACGCGCAGGCGCAGGCGCCTTTGGCCTACGCGCCGCGCCGACTACAATAGCGCGCGATTTCCGGAATCCTCCTGCGTGAAAGACTCCCTGCACCAACTCGTCCAGCAGGCCATCGCGCGCCTGCGGGAGCAAGCCGTATTGCCCGCCGACGCCGCCGCGCCTGCCTCGATGCAGCACGTCGTGATCGAACGCACGAAAAGCCGCGAGCACGGCGATTTCGCAACCAATGCCGCGCTGCTGCTGGCCAAGCATGCGCGCACGAATCCGCGCGCGTTGGCGCAGGCATTGGTCGCGGCCTTGCCGCAATCTCCACAAATTGAAAAAGTGGAAATCGCCGGCCCCGGCTTCATCAATTTCTTCCTTGCTCCGGCCGCGTACCACGTCGAAGTCCGGCGCATCAATGCCGATGCCGAGAAGTACGGCCGCAACGATGCCGGCGCGGGCAAGACCGCCGGCGTGGAATTCGTCTCGGCCAATCCGACCGGACCGCTGCACGTCGGTCATGGCCGCGCCGCGGCGATCGGCGACTGCATCGCACGCTTGCTCGACGCGAACGGCTGGAGCGTGAAGCGCGAGTTCTACTACAACGATGCCGGCGCACAGATCAACAACCTGGCGATTTCGGTGCAGGCGCGTGCGCTCGGCAAGAATCCGGACGATGCGGGCTGGCCCGAGGACGGTTACCGCGGCGAATACATCAAGGACGTCGCGCAGGCCTATCTCGACGGCGCCGGCGTCGAAACGGACAGCCACACCATCGTCGGCGCGAAGGACGCGAACGACCTGGATGCGATCCGCCAGTTTGCCGTGGCGTATCTGCGCCGCGAACAAAATGCGGATCTGGCCGCATTCGGCGTCGGCTTCGACGTGTACTTTCTCGAATCCTCCCTCTACGCCGACGGCAAGGTGGACGAAACCGTGCGCGAGCTTGTCGTCCACGGCCACACCTATGAGGAAGGCGGCGCACTGTGGCTCAAGACCACGGACTTCGGCGACGACAAGGATCGCGTCATGCGCAAGTCGGACGGCAGCTACACTTACTTCGTGCCGGACATCGCCTACCATCGCAGCAAATGGCAACGCGGCTACCTGCGCGCGATCACCGAACTCGGCTCCGATCATCACGGTTCCCTGGCACGCGTGAAGGCCGGACTGCAGGCTCTGGACTGCGGTATTCCAAAGGATTGGCCGGAATACGTGCTGCACCAGATGGTCACGGTGATGCGCGGCGGCGAGGAAGTGAAGCTTTCCAAGCGCGCCGGCAGCTACGTCACACTGCGTGACCTGATCGACGAGGTCGGCCGCGACGCGACGCGCTATTTCCTGATCGCGCGCAAGGCCGATTCGCAGCTCGTGTTCGACATCGACCTGGCGCGTTCGCAGTCCAAAGACAATCCGGTCTACTACATCCAGTACGCCCATGCGCGCGTCGCCAGCGTGATGCGCCAGCTGCGCGAACGCGGCCTCGAATGGAACCGCGACAACGGCCTCGCCCATCTGGCGCGCCTGGACACCGCGCACGAAATCGCATTGATGACGGAGCTGTCGCGCTACCCCGAAACCGTCGAAGCGGCAGCGGTAACACTCGAGCCACACCTCGTTGCACAATACCTGCGCGAACTGGCGAACGCGCTGCACACCTATTATCACGCCCATCAATTCATCGTCGACGACGCCGACCTGCGCGATGCGCGCCTGTCCCTGATCGCGGCCGCCCGCCAGGTGCTTCGCAACGGCCTGGACCTGCTGGGTGTATCGTCGCCGGAGAGCATGTAATGGCAAGCAAGCAGCAGGCGTATCGCGGCAACGGCAAGCAGGGCTGGCCGGCCTGGGCCTGGCTCGGCATCGGCGTGGTGCTGGGCATCGTCCTGGCTTTGCTTGTTCTCATCCGCGACTGGGCGCCGCTGCTGCACAAGTCCAACCTGCCGCAGCCGAACGCGCAGGCCATCGCGCCCAAGGCCAGCGATCAGGCTGTCGCGGATGCGGCCAAGCCTGCCACGCCACCGAAGAAGACCTTCGATTTCTACTCGGTGCTGCCGGAAATGGAAGTGGTGATTCCCGACGCCGAACTCTCCGCCAAGGCCAAGGCCGAGCAGGCCCGACAGGCGCTTGCCGCCGCGCAGGCGCAGGCGCAACCGGCCACTTCGCCCGCAGGAACAGCACCGCCCGCTCTGGCCGAATCCGGCGGCGGCTACATGCTGCTTGCCGGATCGTACAACGACGCCCATGCCGCGGACGAGGCAAAAGCCAAGCTCGCCATGCTTGGTCTCGTCGCCAAGGTGCAGCCGGTCACCATCAACGGCAAGACCTGGAACCGCGTGATGCTCGGCCCCTACGCCGACGCCAGCGCGACCGAAGCGGCGAAGAAGACCCTCTCCGACAACGGCGTGAAGGCGATTCCGATTTCGCAGCGTCCGCGGCAGTAGCCGGCTTCAGTTGCCGAATCCGTCGGTGAAGACCGTGTCGGTCTGCAGCAGCAGGATGCGGCCGTTCAGATCGACCACGTACAGGTTGCCGTTCGCGTCGTCGCCGAAGGACGAGGTGTTGCCGGCGTTGAGACCGCTTGCCGCGATGGTGCCGTTGCCGCCATCCCAACTCGCGCCTCCCGGTTCGGCGTAGTAGATGTCGCCGCTGCAGTTGTCGCTGTAAAAATACGTGCCGCGCAGGGACTGGCTCGGCCCACGATAGACATAGCCGCCGATCAATGCGCACAATCCTGACGAATGCGCAGCTTCGATGACCGGCGCGATCGTGCTCGTCGTCGCCGGACACGTGGTTCCCGTGCCCGAGGTCGAGTAATAGTGCCGTCCTTCGCACAGGTTCCAGCCGTAATTTTTTCCACCCGTGGACGCATTCGCCTCGAAATCGACTTCCTCATACAGGTTTTGGCCGACGTCGCCGATGATCAGATCGTACGTCTGTGAATCGAAACTGAAGCGAAACGGGTTGCGCAGGCCGTAGTCCCAGATCTCGGCGCATTCGCTGGCCTGACTCGCGAACGGATTCGTGGGCGGAATCGCGTACTGCGCGAGCGCGCCCGTCGTCGCCCCGCACATGTTCGCGCTGGCTGATGCCGTCGTGTGCCGGACGTCCAAGCGCATCATCTTGCCTAGCAGATAATAGGTCTTGCCGCTGACGACCTTCTTCCAGAGATCTTGCGCGAACCCGTTCGGATCGCCGCCGCTGCCGCCGTCGCCCATGCCCCAATACAGATAACCGTCGCCGCCGAACAGGATATTGCCGCCGTTGTGGTTGCTGTAGATGTCCGGGACGCGCAGAACGATCTGGCTGGCACCCGCGAACGTGTTGGCAGCCGGATTCGTGGCCACGTAACGGGCGAGCACTTGGTCGGGCTGCACGCCGAGTTTGGGGTCAGTACTTGGCGCGGTATACGTGATGTAAAACGTGCCGGTGGTGGCGAAGTCGGGATCGAAAGCCAGGCCCAGCAAACCCTGCTCGCTTCCGCTGGTGACAGAAACAGTAAGGAAATTCTGCGACAGCGCATTGCCCTTGGTGTCGAAAATCTTGATCGTGCCGCCTTGTTCGACCACGAAAAGGCGGCCGCTGCCATCGTTCGGACTGCGCACGGCGACCGGGCTGCTCAGGCCGGCGTTGCTGTCGACAATGACGGTCAGCTCGACATCCGATGGCAATTGCGCCGTGGCCGTGGCCGCAAGCAGAAACGCCAAAAGGAACAACCAGCGCGTGTACATGCCAACCTCCGCTGCGAGGACGATGTGCGCTTGATACACCTGCGCAGCGAAAGATTTTGTAGCGCCCGTCACAACGCCGTCTGCGGTCGGCGGGACCGCGTCGATTCGGCGTATGCTTGCGCATTTGATTGCCTGCAGGTACCTCAATGACGGCCAAGACCATCCTCGTTACCGGCGCCAGTGCCGGCTTTGGCGCCGCCACCGCACGGCGGTTCGCCCGCGCTGGCTGGCGCGTGATCGCCTGCGCGCGGCGCAGCGATCGCCTGAAACAGCTCGTCGACGAATTCAGCGCTGATGTACACATCGCGGCATTCGACATCCGCGACGCGAACGCAATGCAGGCGGCTCTGGATGCCCTGCCCGCCTCGTTTCGCGGAATCGACGTACTCGTCAACAATGCAGGTTTAGCGCTCGGCACAGCGAAGGCGCCGCAATGCGACCTCGCGCAATGGCGGCAGATGATCGACACCAACGTCACCGCGCTCGCCACCCTCACGCAAAAGCTGCTGCC
>DATIVQ010000201.1:0-2175 GCA_035465735.1 Rudaea sp. | reverse complement strand
ATGCGCTACGTGCGCGAGGTGAAAGTGCGCGACGCGCACGGCGAACTCGTGCCGCTGGTCGCGAAAGAGACGATCGTCAATCCCGGCACCCTGCCCGAACCGCCGGAATTTCCGCCGAACTGGGTCTGGCAGGCGCTCGCCGCCGGCAGCGCGGCCGGACTCTGCCTGCTCGCGCTATACCGCCGGCGTGCGCGACGCTGGGCGCGTTGGACGTTCGCCGCCGGCGTCGGCCTGATCGCACTCGCCTGCGGCATCGCCGGCATCGCCCTGATCGGCCTGTGGACGCTCACCGACCACGTTGCGGCGTGGCGCAACGAAAACATCCTGCTGCTGAACCCACTGTGCCTGCTGCTCGTTCCCGCGTGGCTCGCCAGCGCTCGCGCGAGCTGGCAGCCTTCGCGTTTCGTCAAGGCGGCGAGCTTCGTCGTCGCCTTCCTCGCCGCGCTCGAATTCTTCCTGAAGATCTACCCTTCGTTCCCGCAGGACAACCGCTTCTGGATCGCGTTGCTGCTGCCGATCCACGCCGCACTGGCGGCGGCGGTGAATTGGCGTCGCGCCTGACGTCGGCCCATTGCCCTCCCCCGCCCCGCTCCGGCATGATCGCGGCATGGGGCCGCCCGACACCACGAACGCGCCGATGCTGGTCAATTGCGTCGCCTATGGCGATGGCGACCCGCGCGCGATCGCGCTGGACGGGATCGACGCGGCGCTGAAGAATCCCAAGGTGTTCGTCTGGGTGGGGCTGCACGAGCCGGACGAGAACCTGCTGGAGAAATTGCAGCAGCAGTTTGGCCTGCATCCGCTCGCCATCGAGGACGCGCATCGCGCGCACCAGCGCACCAAGCTCGAAGCCTACGGCGATTCCCTGTTCATCGCCGTGCACACGGCGCAGATGGCACACGACAAGGTGGACCTGGGCGAAACGCACCTGTTCCTCGGGCGCAATTACCTGGTCAGCATCCGCCACGGCGCCTCCGCGAGCTACGTGCCGGCGCGGCGCACGTGCGAGTCGATGCCGGATCTGCTGGCGCTGGGGCCGAGCTATGCGCTGTACGCGGTGCTCGATTTCGTCGTCGACAATTATTTTCCGATCGTGGATGCGTTCCAGGTGCGGCTGAATGCGCTTGAACACGCCGTGCTGGCGGGCGATTTCCACCGCCGCACGATCATGCAGCTGTACGAGCTGAAGAAGCAGCTCGTGCGCCTGCAACTGGCGATGACGCCGCTGCAGGACATCCTCAGCCAGCTTGTGCGCCTGTATCCGGGCCTGATCCGCGACGAGGTGCGGCCATATTTCCGCGACGTCGGCGACCATGCCACGCGCATCAACGAGACCGCCGGCACAATCCGCGAGATGCTCACTTCGGCGATGGACGTGAACCTGGCCCTGGTCGGCGTCGCCCAGAACGACGTGTTCAAGAAGATTGCCGGCTGGGGCCTGCTGCTCACCGCACCGATGATGGTGGCGAGCTGGTACGGCATGAACTTCCGCGACATGCCGGAACTGGACGCGGCGCACGCCTACCCGGTGACCGCCTTCGCCACGGCCGCGCTTTGTATACTTTTGTACATCCTGCTCAAGAAGGCGAAATGGCTGTGAACCGGCGCCTGTGGCTGCTCCTGTTGCCTTTCCTCGGCACCCTGATCGTACCCCTGTACGACGCACGCGAGCCGTACTTTTTCGGCTTCCCGTACTTTTACTGGTACCTGTTCGCCTGGCTGCTGGCGCTGCCACTGCTGATGTGGTTCGTGCATCGGGGCCGGCGTCCATGACCGGCGCGGTGCAGTGGACGGCCTGGAGCGTCTTCGTCTTCTTCTTCGCGCTGGTGACCGTGCTCGGTTTCATCGCCGCGCGCTGGCGCATGGGCGACTTGAACCATCTGCACGAATGGGGCCTGGGCGGACGCCGCTTCGGCACCGCAGTGACCTGGTTCCTGCTCGGCGGGGATTTGTATACCGCCTACACGGTGATCGCCGTGCCGGCGCTCGTTTACGCCACCGGTGCCTATGGATTCTTCGCGGTGCCCTACACCGTCGTCGCGTTCCCGGTCTTCTACTTCTTCGCACCGCGCCTGTGGAACGTCTGCCATCGCCACGACTGGCTGACCCTGGCCGACTTCGCGCAAGGCCGCTACGCCAACCGCTGGCTCGCGCTCGCGGTGGCGTTGACCGGCG
>DATIVQ010000200.1:0-2229 GCA_035465735.1 Rudaea sp. | reverse complement strand
GCGCTGACCGCGTTGATCGAACGTGCGCGGTCCGCTCAGGCGCCGTCGACGCTGCGCGGCCTGGAAATTTCCGCACGTTCCGTCTCTATCCGCGTCGACGTCACTGCCACCGAGTGCGCTGCCGGCATGCTGCTGGAGATGCATGCGCTTAATCCGCACGATGCGGCGCCGGCGCCGGTGCAGATCTCGCAAAGCCTGCGCGGACTCGCGCACGAGGTGAAGAATCCGCTCGCTGGGCTGCGCGGTGCCGCACAACTGTTGTGCCGCCGCAGTACCGAGCCCGACCAGCAGCGTCTGGCCGAGCTCATCATCAGCGAGGCCGACCGGCTCGGCGCCTTGACCGATCGCCTGCTGCATCCTTCCGGCAAGCCGCATCTGTCCGCGGTCAACCTGCACGAAGTCGCCGAACGCGCGCGCGCCCTGATTGCCGTCGAAGCCGCGCCGCAAATCGGGCTCGAACGCGATTACGATCCAAGCCTGCCCGTCCTTCGCGGCGACAACGATCGCCTGCTGCAACTGCTGCTCAATCTGCTGCGCAATGCCTTGCAGGCTGGCGCGACACGGATTCGCCTGCGCACGCGCGCGGAAAATGGCGCGATCGTCAATGGGCAATCGGTACGCTTGGTGCTGCGTCTGGACGTGATAGACAACGGCGCCGGCGTGCCGGAATCCCTGCGCGAAACGCTGTTCGCGCCGCTGGTGTCAGGGCATCCCAGCGGCACGGGACTTGGATTGGCGCTGGCGCTTGAGATCGCCACCGAGCACGGCGGACAGCTGGATTTCCGCAGTCGCCCGGGAGATACCGTGTTCAGCCTGTGGCTGCCCGTGGAGCATCGGCATGGCTGAAATCTGGATTGCCGACGACGACGCTTCGATCCGTTTCGTGCTCGCTGAGGCGCTGCGCGAGGACGGCGCGACGGTGCGCGATTTCGCCAATGCGGAGGATTTGCTTGTCGCGCTCGACCACAACGTGCCCGATGTGGCGGTGACTGACGTGCGCATGCCCGGCGCGAGCGGTCTGAAGTTGCTGGACGAGATCAAGGCGCGCGGTTTGCATCTGCCCGTGATCGTGATGAGTGCGTTCACCGATGTGGCTTCCACCGCTGCCGCGTATCGCAACGGCGCATTTGACTACCTGCCCAAGCCCTTCGATCTGGACGAAGTGCGCGCGGCAGTCGAACGTGCGCTGGCGCAGACGCGGCCACCGCCCGCGCCATTGCCGGCGGCCGAGGCGGAGCAGGAGTTGATCGGCAGCGCATCGGCGATGCGCGAGTTGTTCCGCAGCATCGGCCGCGTTGCGGCGACCAATCTCAACGTGCTCGTCACCGGCGAAACTGGTACCGGCAAGGAGCTGGTTGCGCACGCCCTGCACCGGCACAGCGCGCGCGCCGCGCGGCCCTTCGTCGCGATGAACACGGCCGCGATTCCCGCCGAGTTGCTTGAATCGGAATTGTTCGGCCACGAAGCGGGCGCGTTCACCGGCGCGCTGAAGCGTCATCCGGGCCGTTTCGAGCAAGCCGAAGGCGGCACGCTCTTCCTCGACGAAATCGGCGACATGCCGCTGGCGTTGCAGACGCGCTTGCTACGTGTGCTCGCACAAGGCGAGTTCTACCGCGTCGGCGGGCGCGAGCTGATCCGCGCCGACGTGCGCGTGATCGCGGCCACGCATCAGGATCTCGACGCGAAAGTCGAGGAGGGACAATTCCGCGCCGACCTGCTGCACCGGCTCGATGTCGTACGTCTGCATCTGCCGCCGTTGAGCGAACGCCGTGAAGACATCCCGCCGCTCGCTGCGCGTTTTCTCGCCCGCGCCGCGGCCGACATGCGGTTGGATGCGAAATCGTTTTCGCCGGCCGCACTCGGCGCCTTGGCGCAGATGCCGTGGCCAGGTAACGTGCGGCAACTGGAAAACATGTGCCGGCGCCTGGCGGTGATGGCGCCGGGACGCGAAATCCGTGTTTCGGACTTGCCTCCACAGGAATCCGCGAATGCCGGCGGCGCGGACTGGAACGAACCGCTGCGACGCAGCGTGCGCGAACGCCTGGCGCGCGGCGAGAAGCATATCCATGCACAATTGCGTGCGGCCTTCGATCGGGCCGTGTTCGAGGCGGCGCTGGCGGAAAACGGCAATCAGCGCGGACGTGCCGCCGAACAACTCGGCCTGGGACGCAACACGTTGACGCGCAAACTGGGCAGTTCGCGGATTCGCAAGCGGGGCAAACGATGAGC
>DATIVQ010000199.1:0-16157 GCA_035465735.1 Rudaea sp. | reverse complement strand
GCTCGCATGCTTCCTTCAGCCACCGGTTGTCCGCCGCATCCGGGTCGGTGCCCATGAAGGCATAGTCGACCAAATCTTCGCTTTGGTAGATCTGCCGATGGACCTGCCGCTGATCGTCGTACCAGATCTTCGCGCCGGGCTTCGGAAACACCGTGCGGATGGAAAGCACATACCGCATCTGCTTCGGCTTGAAAATGCCGCGCTGCGGATTCACCAGCGGAACACGGGTTCCTTCGAAAGTGAAGCCCTCGGAGAGATCGCGTGATGACAGGAAGTCGTGCGTGGCATTGAGCCGACGCACATGCTCGAATGCGGCGGATCGCATGCGAAAGTCGAGCTCGCCTTCCATTCGATAGCGCCTTGTCCGTACCCGCGGCTGGTAGTTTTGACAAGGATGCGTCAGATTCGCGGTTGCGTACAGCACTCAACTGTCGTCGCATGCTCGTCTTGGGCACGAACCGGGCACAAAACGAAAAGGCCCGCATTCATGGCGGGCCTTTCGAGCGTTAACCGGTTGAGGCTAATAGGAAAAAATGGTGGCTAGAGGCGGGATCGAACCGCCGACCTCAGCATTATGAGTGCCGCGCTCTAACCGTCTGAGCTACCTAGCCACGGGTGCTACCGGGCCAAATAGTTTAGCGGCTCTGAGGCAGCGGGTAAATGGCGCGGTTGCCGGCGGCGGCGCGGCTGTGGAAGAATCCGGGCATGATTTGCGGAGTTTTTGTGTGATCGATCCGGATGGCTATCGCCCGAATGTCGGCATCATTCTCGTGCGCGACGATGGTTCGGTGTTCTGGGCGCGGCGCGCATACCGGGACGGCTGGCAGTTCCCGCAGGGCGGCATGAACAGCGACGAGACGCCGCTGGAAGCCATGTATCGTGAGCTGGAAGAAGAAACCGGATTGCGTCCCGAGCATGTGCAGGTGCTCGGCGCGACGCCTGGCTGGCTGCGTTATCGCCTGCCATACAAATACCTGCGCCACAAGGAAAAGCCCATGTGCATCGGGCAGAAGCAGGTGTGGTTCCTGCTGCGCTTCATCGGCGAGGAAACGCATGTGCGCCTGGATGCCACCGACTCGCCGGAGTTCGACCTGTGGCGCTGGGTGGACTTCTGGTATCCGCTGACGCACGTCGTGCCGTTCAAGCGCGACGTCTACGAACGCGCATTGCGCCATCTGGCGCCACTCGCCGAAGCCTTGCGCACCGGCGTGAAGCTGGACGTCATTTCCGGCTAAGCCGCGCTCTTCGCAAGCAGGGTCTGTAGTTCCGCATGCACGCGCGTGAACGTGCGCGCCAGTTCCGCGACTAGCGTCGGCGCCTCGTTACCCAGGTCGCCGACGCGCGCGCCGTGCTCCAGGCGCTTGGCCAGTTCCGACAAACCCAGCGCGCCGAGGTTCGCACTGGTGGATTTGAGCGAATGCGCCGGCGCGATCAGACCCTGGTTGTCGGCGGCGTTGGCGGCCTTTTCGAGCAAGGCGATCGACTTGGGCGTGTCTTCCAGATACACGTGCACGAGATCGGTGAATTCGTCGCCCATCACTTCGAGCAGATCGCGCACGACGTCGGCATCGAGCGCAGTACCCAGCGGTGCGGTAACCGCCGGAATCGGCGGCGACGGCGTGGTGAAGGCAGGCGCGGGAGATGGTCGCCGCGGCGCGTTTGCCGTGACGGCAGGCGCCGCGCTGGGCGTGCGCGAAGTCGCTCCGGTCGGGATCCAGCGTCGCAAGGTCTGTTCAAGCAGCGCTCTATTGAGTGGTTTTGACAGGTAATCGTCCATGCCCGCGCGCAGGCATTTCTCGCGGTCGCCGGCCATCGCGTTCGCGGTCATCGCGATCACCGGCATGTGCGCGGAAGACTTCGCGGACTCGTTCTGGCGCAGGATGCGTACGGCTGTATAGCCGTCCATCACCGGCATCTGGCAATCGAGCAAGACGACATCGAAGGCATCGCGTTCGAGCTGCTCGAGCGCCTCCTTGCCGTTTTCCGCGACCGCCAGACTCAGGCCGAGCAGGGTGAGCAGGCGCTGCGCGACCTGGCGATTGACGGGGTTGTCCTCGACCAGCAGCGCATGCCCGCCGAGTGGATGCGTGACGGCAGGTGCGGCTTCGATCTGCACCAATGGAGCGGCCTGCGCTTGCGCGGAGACGAATTTTTCCGCGGCTTCGCTGGCACCGAGCAGCTTGAGCAGGGCGGCGCGTTGCTCGCCCTCGCCAGCGTCGCGCGCGACGCTGGCGGCACGTGCCTCGTTCGTCCAGTCGGTGGACGCGGATTCCACGCCGGTCAGCAGCACGCAATGCACGCGATTGAGAGCCGGTTCGCGCACCACGTTTTTCAACAGTCCGGCGGCAGCCGCTGCCGGAATCGCCGTGCTGTCCACGACCAGCAGATCGTAAGCCCAGGATTCGCCCATGTTCGCCGCCGCGCGCAGCTTGCCGAGCGCATCCGGCGCGGCCGCAGTCTGCTGGAACGTCACGCCCCAGGCCGCCATCTGGCTCGACAGCCGGCGCATCAACGCGGCATCGTTGCACAGCACCAGGGCGCGCGCGCCGTGCAGGTCGCGGCGTGCACCGGCGACGTCGCCGAGCGCCTTGGCCAGCGGCACGCTGAACCAGAACATCGAGCCCTTGCCGGGTTCCGAGCGCACCCCGATCTTGCCGTGCATCAGATCGACGATGCGCTTGCAAATGACGAGGCCGAGGCCCGTACCGCCGTGGATGCGCGTGGTCGAGGCGTCGGCCTGCGAGAACGGCTGGAACAATTTCGCCGCTGCATCCGGCGCGATGCCGACGCCGGTATCCTTGACCGCGAACAGGATTTCATGATGCGTGCGCGTTTCGCCGCGCTTGCTCACGTGGATCTGCACCGAGCCGCGCGCGGTGAACTTGATCGCATTGCTGACCAGGTTCGTCAGCACCTGGCGCAGGCGCGTGGGATCGCCGCGCACCGCGAGGCGCACGCCGGGCTCGATCGCCACGTTGAAGGCCAGGCCCTTGGCTTCGGCGGATTTGGCCATCAGCCGTTGCACCGCGTCGAGCAGCTCGCGCAGGTTCAGGCCCACGCTTTCCAATTCGAGCTTGTTCGCCTCGATCTTGGAATAGTCGAGGATGTCGTCGACGATGCGCAGCAGTTCGCGCGCCGACTTGTACGCGGTTTGCAGGTAGTCACGCTGGTCCGCGCCGAGCTGGGTCGAGAGCACGATGTCGAGCAACGGGATGATGCCGTTGAGCGGGGTGCGGATCTCGTGGCTCATCGTGGCCAGGAATTCGCTCTTCGCCATCATCGCGCTTTCGGCAGCCTGCTTGGCCTGCATCAGTTCCGCCTGCACGCTGCGCAGTTTGTCCAGTTCTGCGCGCAGATCCGCATCGGCCACGGCCGCCACGGCGACGGGTTTGGCGGCGCGTACTGGCATCGGCGCGGGAAGCGCCGGCGGTTCCGCAGCGTCGGGCTGCGCGTACACATGCCAGCCGAGCCAGCCACCGAGTGCGGCGGCGAGCAGCAGCGGAGCTATCCACATGGCCTGCATCGGTGGCAGCGCAAACGGCGAGCCAAGAGCGAGGACAATGACGATCGCGAGGCTCGCGCGGACGATCCACGGCGCCGCCGGACGCAGGCGCTGCAGGATCGGGACGCGCGCTTCAGGCGGTCGCGGCATGGAAATCGAAACTCATGTCTTGCCCCGCTTGCTGGATGAAATCGCCCTGCAGGTAGTCGACTCCCGTCGTCCACAGCAGCGAGGCGGTCTGCGCGTCCTCGATCAGCGGTGCGATCACGCGGCGGTCGTCGTCGTGCGCGCGCGTCACGATCTGGCGCAGTTCCTCGCGCAACTCCGGGTCGCGCAGCGCCGTGCCGCTGTAGCGCTGTGCGAGTTTCAGGTAATTGGCCGGCAGGTGCTGCAGCAATTGCAGCGAGCCGGGATTCGCATCGACGGCGGCGAGCGAGACGCCGACGCCCAGCGCACGCAGCGCGGTCGCGAACGCGGTTGCTTCGCGCACGTGCGCGATGACCTCGGGCAGGCGAAATTCGAGCACCAGGCGCTCGCCGGGCAGGCGCCGCGTCTCCAGCATCTGGCCGATCCACGCCGCCCGTTGCGGGTCGCGCGTGGCCTCGATCGATTGCCCCGCGAAAAGGGTGACCGGACGGCGTTGGCGTGCGCGCTCGGCGATCACCAGCAGGCAGCGCGACACCACCCAGCGGTCGATGTCGGCGGCCAGTCCCGCGCTTTCCGCGATCGGCAGGATTTCGGCCGCCGTGTGCAATTTGCCGCCGTCACCGCGCAGGCGCAGCAGGGCCTGGAATTGTTCTTCTTCGCCGCCTTGCAAGGCCACCATGGGTTGGAACAGCAGTTGGAAATCCTCGGCCTTGAGCGCGGCGCGGATCAGTTCCACCAGGGCATCACCGCCGGCGGCCGGCGCTGCCGTGCTGCGATAGACGCCGATGTGGCTGCTCTCGCGCGTGCGCGCCTCGACCAGCGCGCGTTCGGCGGCGTTGAGCATGGCGCCGGCATCGCCGAGGCCGGCGCCGAACGCACAGATGCCGAAGCTCAAGCTGACCGCCAGCGACTTGCCCTCGTGCTCGAACACCTCGCGCGTGGTGCGGTCGCGCAGGTCCGCCGCCAGGCGCGCGAGCGCGTCCGCACCGCCCTCGCACAGCAGCACGAAACTGGTGTCGCCGTAACGCGCGGCCAGGTCGTTCGCGCCGACGTGCGCGGCGAGGAATGCGCCGATCTGGTTGAACAGGGCGTCGAAACTGGTCAGGCCGACGCGTTCGCGGATGCTTCCGGCGCCGTCGAGCTCGATGTAGACCAGGCCGCCGTCGGCCTCGTCGCCGGCGAGCAGCGCGTTGAGCCGGTCGAGTACGTGGGCGCGCTGGTACAGGCCGGTCACGGGGTCGCGCGGATTGCTCGCCTGCGCGCGGCGGCCAAGCGTGCGTGCGCGGCGCACGCGGTTGGTCACCGCCGAGATCAGGTGCTTGGGCCGGATCGGCTTGGACAGGAAATCGTCGCCGCCGGCGTTGAGCGCCTCGAAGTGTTTTTCCTCGTCGTGCTCGCCCGAGAGAAACACGATCGGCGTGTTGATGAACGCCTCGCGCTCGCGGATGATCGCGGTGAGTTCCATGCCCGAGCAATTGGGCATGTACAGGTCCATCAGGATCAGTTCCGGCCTGAAATCGTCGAGCTGGTCGAGCGCGGCGAGCGGATCGGTCGCCGCCAGCGTGTGCATGCCGGCCTTGCGCAGGATCGACTCGGCGAACATCGCCTGCGAGCGGTCGTCCTCGACGATCAGCACGCGGAACGGATCGGCATTGTCCGCATCCAGCAGCTCGGCGATGCGGCCCATCACGTCGCCCGACTGCGCCGGCAACGGGACGAAACTGTCCGCACCGGCTCGCATCGCGCGCAGGCGCACCGGCAGTTCGGCCGAATCGGAAAACGCGAGCAGGGCGAGGCGCCGGCCCAGCCGCGTGCGTGCGGCCTTGACCATTTCGCCGACGGATTCGAGGGCGTCCTGGAACGGCGCATCGACGACGACCAGGTGTGGCGCGAACACCGCAAGCACTTCCTTGAGCTCGTCGACGCGGTCGAGCAGGGTCAGCTCGTAACCGGCGGCTTCGATTTTCTGGTCGATCTCGCAGGCCAGCGGATTGCCGTCGCTGAGGTGGAACACCTTGCGCTGTTCGACGGATGCCGGCGCAACTGCGGTGTGTTGCGCCGCGGGCGGGGCAGGTGCCGTCGGCGGGGCCTCCGGCGGGATCGTCGCGGCGGACGGCTTCGGCGCGGGTGCCGCGGCAGGCATCGGCGTCGCGGGTTTCGCCGCGGGCACCGGCAGCGGACGCGCCGGCGCCGGAGCGAAGCGCTTCCAGTATTCCGGCGGCGGCGTCACCTGCAACGGATAACTGCCGGCGCGCGCGGGCGCCACGGTCAGTTGCGCGGCCTGCGTCATCGCCGGTTCGATGTGGCGTTCGGCGTGCTGGGCGATGAGCAGGTCAAGTCCGGCCAGTTGCAGCGTGAACGCTTCGGTCTGGGCGACGTCCGGGATCGCGACGTTGTGCACGAACGGCGTGAGGAAACTTTCCATTGCGAACAGCCTTTCGCCGACATCGAGCAGGCCATAGCGGCCGCAGGCACCGGCGAGTGTCTGCAATTCGCGGAACAGGAGCGAGAGCGCATTGATGTCCCAACCTTGCGTGCACAGGCGCAAGCCGCGCTTGCGCAAGGTTTCCAGGCGCTTGGGCAGATGGCGGACGAAGGCCAGCCGCAGTTCCGCCGCCTGTTGGGTGTCGTCTTGCGTGTGCATGGATTCCGCCGTTTGTCCGCACTATACCGTTTCGGCGGCGCCCGATAAACGCCAGGAAACGGCGCGGAATCGGACCGAGTCGATCAGCCCGGCTTGACCACCGCGAGCACGACGATGGCGATCAGCAACAGCGCGGGGATTTCGTTGAAGATGCGCAGCCAGCGCGAAGTTCGCACACACGCGTCGGCGGCGAACTGATTTTTCAGCCGTCCCAGGTACAGGTGATAGGCGATCAGGCCCAGTACGAGAGTCAGCTTCGCGTGCAGCCAAGGTTGCTTGAGGAAAGCAGGTGCCAGCGCCAGCGTCCAGATGCCGAACAGCAGCGCCAGCGCGCCGCCGATGTGGGTGATGCCGAGCAGGCGGCGTTCCATGACTTTCAGTTGAGCGCGCACCGCCGCGTCGGCGGATTCGACGTGGTAGACGAACAGACGCGGCAGATAGAACAGGCCGGCGAACCAGGTCACGACGAAAACGACGTGCAGGGCCTTGATCCAGAGATAGGGCATGATGATTGCCTGAAGTTGGCGACGAGTCTGGATTGTCGCACGCGCGTTGCCGAATCTGTGACCCGTGCGCTTGACGCCCGCGCGCGACGGCAGCTATAAGACGTAGCTCCGCCGGCCGCGCGCCGCTCCGCACGACTCCTCATGGCCAAGGTTCTCCCACCGCCCATCCTCGTGGTGCGCACGCAGCGTTCCGCGCGACGCTGGGGCTGGGTTTTCGCGATGCTGCTGCTGTGGCTGGCTTCGCTGGCCGGCGCAATGGCGCTGCAACACTGGCTTGTCGGCGTCGGCGAACATCTGAGCGTGACGCGGGCGCAGAAGGATCGCGACGCCTTGCTGCAGAAGATCGCGATTGCCGAACGCGGCGAGCAGGTGGCACGCGCGGCGAACGCCGACTTGCAGCAGAGCCTGCGCGATCGCCAGGAGGAGATCGCCGGCCTGCGTGCGGACCTCGCCTTCTACAGCAAGCTGACCGATGGCCGCAGCAAGCCCGAAGGTCTTGCCGTGCACGGCGTGCGCATGGCGGCCGGCGCGGCGCCGGGTGTGTACAACTTCACGGTGACGCTGACGCAGACGCTCAAGTCCGGCCAGATCGCCAGCGGCCGCGTCAAGCTGTCCGTCGACGGCATACGCAGCGGCAAGCTGGCCACGCTCGCCTGGGCGGATCTGGCGCCAAACCAGGATACGTCGGGCGTGCCGTTTTCATTCAAGTACTTCCAGCAAGTGGCCGGTACCGTGATGCTGCCGGCCGGGTTCACCCCCAATCGCGTCCATGTCGAGGCCGATGCTGGCGGCGACATGGGCCGCGCCGACCAGGATTTCGCCTGGTCCGATGCGCTGGCCGATCAGGAGACCGCCGATGTTCAGCAATAGTCGCAAACCCGCGAATGCGCCCGTCGATACGACGACATTGATCGCCTCGGGCACCGCGATCAAGGGCGACATCGTCTTCAGCGGACGCCTGCATGTCGACGGCAAGGTCGAAGGCGCGATCCGCGGCGACGGCGCACAGGCGATGCTGACCTTGTCCGAACACGCCGTCGTCACCGGCGAGGTGCAGGCGCCGCACATCGTGATCAACGGCGCGATCACCGGCGACGTCACCGCTTCCGAGCGCCTGGAACTGGCCAGCAACGCACGCGTGGAAGGCAACGTCTACTACAAGGTGCTGGAAATGTCCGCCGGTGCGCAGATCAATGGCAAAATGGTCCATCGCGCGGAACCGCCGAAACAATTGCCGAAGCCTGAGGAAAAGGCATCGTCCTCTTGAATTCCGCGCGCAGTGGCGCGATCTTGCACACATGAACGAAACCCCTGACTACCAGTCCTTGGAAACTCCGCTCGTGTTTACCGATGCGGCCGCGCACAAGGTGCGCGAGCTGATCGCGGAAGAGAACAATCCGGACCTGAACCTGCGCGTGTACATTTCCGGCGGCGGCTGTTCGGGGTTCCAGTACGGTTTCACGTTCGACGAGCAGCGCGCCGAGGACGATCTGGCCGTAGTCAAGGACGGCGTGACCTTGGTGGTCGATCCGCTGAGCCTGCAATATCTGATGGGCGCGGAAGTCGACTACACCGAGAGCTTGCACGGCGCCCAGTTCGTGATCCGCAATCCGAACGCGAAGACGACCTGCGGTTGCGGTAGTTCGTTCGATGTCTGAGCTCGAAAGAGCACGGACGCCCGGTCTTCGATGGCACGCGCTTTTTTCCACAACCCCTGACTCCTGCCGCGCAAGGGTTCGCTCCCTTGACTCGAAGGGGCGCGAAGCGTGAGTTCAAGCGCGCGAAGCCGCGGCAATCCGTTCGCGGCCCTGGAACTCGATCGCGCGAGCGATCTTCGCGAAGACGAGAATTGGCTCGCCGAACACGCGCAGTCGGCGCAGGCGCGCTTCCTGCTGCTCGATGCGGATGGCTGCGCGTTGCTGTCAGCCGACCGCCGGCAGTTGCTCGCGGTGGATCATGACGTTGGCAAGCGCATGTCGCCGGGCACGCCAAGTTTTCTCGGACGTGGCGGCACCGCGGATCATTTTGCCATCGCGCTCGATGCCGACGCTGCCGCGCGCGCTGTCGCGGAAACCGGCGGCGCGTTCGTGGATCTGCGCAGCGCCGGCGCCAGCCTGCCGGCATTCGACGCGGGCCTGTTCGCCTACGCCCGCGGACTGGCGCACTGGCAGCGGCGCACGCGCTTCTGTCCGGCTTGCGCCGCGCCGCTGCACCTGCAAGCCGGCGGCCATCGCGCCAAGTGTACGAATCCACAATGCGGCCTCGAGCATTTTCCGCGCACGGATCCGGCGATCATCGTCATCGTCAGTGACGGCGCGCGCTGCCTGCTCGGACGCGGTCCGCAATGGCCGGAGCGGCGCTATTCCACGCTCGCCGGTTTCGTCGAGCCGGGCGAGACGCTGGAAGACGCCGTGCGCCGCGAAGTGTTCGAAGAGGCCGGCGTGCGCGTGGGCGAGTGCGACTACCACTCCTCGCAGCCCTGGCCATTTCCGGCCTCGATCATGCTCGGCTTCACCGCGCAGGCCGAGGAAGCGACGATCACGCTGGGTTCGGAACTGGCCGAAGCGCGCTGGTTCGGTGCCGACGATCTGGTCGACGGCATCCGCACCGGCGCGCTCGGCATTTCTTCGCCGCTGTCGGTGTCGTACAAATTGATCGAGCATTGGCTGCGCGAAAGCGCCGCGATCGAGCTGGCCGATGTCGTTGCGTCATCTGCGAAGATGAAAGGGTAGAATCCGCGCATGGCGATCAAACTCGTTGCAATCCTGATCGTTGCGTTCGTCAGCCACGTGCTGCCCGATCTGGCGCGACTGCGCGATTACTCCTGGTGGCGCGCGTGGCTGCGCTGGCTCGGGCCGCCAGCGCCCGGTGTGGCGCTGGCGATCGGCGTCGGCCTGCCGGTGCTGGCCGGCGCACTCGTGCAGTATGCACTGCGCGCGCCGTGGTTCGGCTTGGTCGGATTCGTGTTCGCCGTCGTCGTGCTGTATTACTGCTGGGGGCCGCGCGATCTGGAACGCGACGTCGAAGCGATCGACAAGGGGCCGGACAGTACTGCGCGCCTTGCCGCCGCGCAGGCGCTGCGCCGCGACGGCAGCGCGTCCGAACTGCCGTTTACCGCGGAGAGCCTGGTCGCGGCGACGTTCGAGGCTGCACTCGTGCGCTGGTTTGGCGTGCTGTTCTGGTTCGTCCTGCTCGGACCCGTCGGCGCGCTCATGTACCGGCTCGCGCAGCTGCTCGCCGCCTCGCCTGCCACGGACGACTCAGTGCTCGCGCGCAAGTTCGCCGCGCTGCTCGACTGGCTGCCCGCGCACCTCATGGCGCTCGCGCTCGCGCTGGCCTCGAATTTCGACGCCGTTTTCAGCGCCTGGCGCGACTTCCATCGCGCCCATGCCCACGGCTACACCCATCTCGACCTGGGCTTCCTCGACGCCATCGGCCGCGCCAGTGTCGTTGCCGACGTTGCCGCCGATGGCGGCGGCGATGCGCAAAGCCCGCTGATCGCGCTCGACGACGCGATGGTGCTGGTGCGCCGCGTGCTGGTGATCTGGCTGACGCTGATCGGGCTGATCGTGCTCGGCGGGTTTTTCTAGGCCGCCTCTCCCCGCAACTGCCTCACTTTTTCTTCCAGCGCCGCGGCGCTCGCTTGCTGCGCCGGCACGGCCGGCCCGGCCACGAGTTCGATGCGCGACCAGAACCGGCGCGGCAGGCGCAGGCGCCCGAGCGCCGAATCGCGGCGACTGAAAATGCTGCCCCACAGGCCGCGCAGCGCGAGTGGCACCACTGGCACCGGCCGCGCGGCGAGCGCGCGCTCAACGCCCGGACGGAACGGCTGCATCGTGCCGTCGCGGGTGATGCCGCCCTCGGGGAAGATGCACACGAGGTGGCCGGCGGCGAGTTCCTTGTCCACCTCATTGAAGGCGCGTTCCATCACTGCCGCGTCTTCCTTGGCACCCGCGATCGGGATCGCCTTGGCCGCCCTGAAGACCCATTTCAGAAACGGGATGTCGAAGATCTTGTAGTACATCACGAAGCGTACTGGCCGGCGCACGCAGCCCATGATGATGAGCGGATCCATGAAGCTGACGTGGTTGCACACGAGCAGCGCCGGACCGTGTTCGGGAATGTTCTCCAAACCCTGGATGCGGATGCGGTACAGGGTGTTGATCAGCACCCAATCGATGAAGCGCAGCAGGAATTCCGGCACCAGCGTATAGATGTATACCGCGACCATGGCATTCATCAGCGCGGTGGCGAGCAAAAGGCCCGGAATGCTCAGATTGGACTCGTTCAACAGCAGCGCCGACACGATCGCGGCAACGACCATGAACAGCGCGTTCAAGATGTTGTTCGCCGCAATCACGCGCGAGACGCGCGCGGGATCGCTGCGCGACTGGATCAGGGCGAAAAGCGGCACGATGAAGAAACCGGAGAAGACCGCCATCAGCACGAGGTCGATCAGGATGCGCCACACGTGCGGCTGCGCCAGCATCTGTGCGATGGACAGGTTCAGCTCGCCGACGCTACCCGGATGGGCGAAATACAAATCCATGCCGAACACGGTCATGCCGATCGAACCGAATGGCACCAGGCCGATCTCGACCTTGTGCCCGGACAGCTTCTCGCACAGTACCGAACCCAGGCCGATGCCGACCGAGAACACGGTCAGGATCAGGGTATAGACGCCGGGGCCGCCGCCCAGCACGACCTTGGTGAAATTCGGCAATTGGGTGAAATAGATCGAACCGTAGAACCAGAACCAGGACACGCCCAGGCACGACAGGAAGATCGAGCGGTCGGTGCGGATGTAGGCGATGTTGCGCCAGGTTTCGCTGAACGGGTTCCAGTTGATCTTGAGGTTCGGGTCCGGCGCCGGCGCGCGCGGCATCGCCAGCGCGCACATGAGGCCGATCGCGGCGATGCCGATCGTGGCGCCGCCGACCAGCCAGGCGCCGATGCCATCGACGCGGATCAGGCTCGTGCCGGCGATGGTGCCGAGCAGGATCGCGACGAACGTGGCCATCTCGATCAGGCCGTTGCCACCCGTCAACTCGCGTTCGTCCAGCACCTGCGGCAACAGGCCGTACTTGAGCGGGCCGAACAGGGTCGAGTGCACGCCCATCATGAACAGCATGGCGAGCAGCAGCGGGATGCTGTGCGCGTGGAAGCCGACGAAGGCGATGCCCATGATGCCGATTTCCAGCACCTTCACGAGCTGTGCCAGGCGCGCCTTGTCGTACTTGTCCGAGAGTTGGCCGCTGGTCGCCGAGAACAGCAGGAACGGCAGGATGAACAGGCCCGCGGCGAGGTTGGTGTAGAAATTCACGTCCTTGACCGTCAGCCGCGCCGTCAGGAATGCGACGAGGATGACCAGCGCGTTCTTGAATACGTTGTCGTTGAACGCGCCCAGCGCCTGGGTCAGGAAAAACGGCAGGAAACGCCGCTCGCGCAGCAGACGGAACTGACTCTGATCGGACATCTGACCCTCCCGCGTTTGCTGAAGGGTAGCAAACCGGCCGTGACAGGCGAACTGGCCCGCATCGCCTCACGTCGTTACACTTTGCGCCCCTGTTTGTCTTGCGGCCAATCCGATGAAGCGTTTGCGTACCCTGATCTGCGTCGCGTTGTGCGTTATTTCCATGACCGGCTTCGCCGCTTCCGCCGATGATGCCCTGGTGCGCACCTTGCCCGTGCCGGACACCAGCAAGTTGGCTCCGGGCTTGGCCAAGCAAGTCGCCACGGCGCGCGCGGAATTCGATAGGACCCGTGTCGACCTGATCGGCGACCGCCTTGCGTTCGCCTATGCCGACATCGGTGCGGTGTATTTCCGCGCCGGCCTCAACGAGACCGCCGCGATCGCGTTCTACGACGCCAGCCAGCTTGCGCCGAAGGATGCACGCTGGCTGTACATGCGCGGTGTGGTCGCGCGCGCGCTCAAGCGCAATGCGGACGCGCGCGCCGACTTCGAGGCCGCGCTGGCATTGGACAAGATCTATCTGCCAATCCGCTATCGCCTGTCCGACACGCTGATCGATCTGGGCGATCTCGACGCCGCGCACAAGGTGCTCGCGGACGCGTTGCCGGTCGGCGACAAGCACGCCGCACTTTTCGCCATGCTCGGCCGCCTGGAAATCCGACAGAAAAACTATCCGGCAGCGATCGAACACTTGCAGCGGGCGCTCACGCTCGAACCGCAGGCGAATGCGCTGTATAAGGATCTCGCGGATGCCTACGCCGCGCAGGGCGACGCGACGCAAGCCAAGGCGGCGCAAGCCAAGGCCGGCGCAGTTCCGCCGAGCTTGGCCGATCCGCTGGTCGCCGGCATCTTTGGCCGGTCCGCGCCCGCGGCGCCGGTGATGCACGGCACGCCGCTGGAACAGGCGCGACAATTGCTGGCGCGCCGCGATTTCGCCGATGCGCGCGACAAGACCGCAGAGGCGCTCCAGGCAAACCCGAAGGATGTCGAGGCGCTGGCCTTGCAGGCACGGCTGGATGGCCTGATGGGCAATCGCGCCTTCGCGCAGGACGAGGCATCGCGTGCGCTCGAGCTCAAGCCCGACAGTGCCAGCGCAAACCTGAGTCAGGGCATGGTCTATGAATTTGCCGGCGCAGCGGCCAAGGCATTGCCGTTCTACCAGCGCGCCGTGCGTGCCGATGCCGATCAACCCGATGCGCGCCTGCTGCTGGGCAATGCGCTGATGCGGCAGGGCGACTATGCGCGGGCGGCCGAGCAATACCGGCAACTCGTGCGCATCCTCGACGGCGATGCCGGCGCCGAAGCGCGCCTGGCCGCCGCGCAAGCCATGGCCGGGCAATGCCGCGACGCCTTGAACGAAATCAATCAGCGCCTGGTCAAGCGTGCGCAGGACGGCGACCTGATGCAGATATTCGTGCGTCTGGCCAGTACGTGCCCGGCCGCTACCGCGGACGAACGCAGCATGGCGCTCGATTACGCGCAGGCCCTGTACCGGCAGCGTCCGGACGCGGGCGATTCCGTCGCACTGGCGCTGGCGCAGGCGGCAAACGGCAAGTTCGACGATGCGCAGAAATCGCAGGCCCAGGCGATCTACGAGGCGGTGCGCACGAACGACACCAAGAGCGCGGCCATGCACCGCAAGACCATGCGGGATTTCGTCGCCAAGAAGGTGCCGGCGCAGCCATGGCCGGCCGACCACCCCAACGTGAGTCCGCCTCCGCTGGAAACGCTCGCGCCGCCGCCGAAAAAATCCTGACGTTGCCAAGCCGCGCCGATTTCGTCAGCATTGGCGCATGGGAGGATGGCGCGAACGCTGGCGAAACTGGTGGCACAAGCCGCAGGCTGCGCCGGCACCGGTCAGCACGGGCGTGGTCTGGAAACTGCGCGTCGAGCGCGATCGCGCCGCGATCGGGCGCTTCAACGAGCGCATGGAAAAAACCCTGTTGCCGAGCGTGCCCGAAACCGCGTTGCGCGCCTTGCAGATATCCGTCGACGAACTGCTGACCAACGTGCTGATGCATGCTCAGCAGGCCTCGGGGACGATCGACCTGCAGCTCGCGCGCTCGACCGGCGCGGTGGACGCGACCATCGAGTACTTCGCCGAGCCGTTCGATCCGACCACCTGGCAGGCACTGCCGGACGGCGACAGCATCGACACCGCGCGCATCGGCGGCCATGGCATTCCGCTGGTGCGTCATCTGATGGACGAGTTCCGCTACGAACACGCGGACGGCCGCAACGTCATCCACCTGCGCAAGAAATGTTGACGGCCGCCGTGCGTCGGCGCAATGATGCGCGCCGATCCGCAGTCAATCGACAGGGGTACTTTCATGCGTAACGCATCGGCATTGATCGCAAGTCTGGTGCTGGGCGTTGTGACGATGCCTGCGCAGGCGACGATCGCCGTACTTAACCAGTGGCATCTGGGCGAGGCGGATGCCGGGGCCGCTGCGGGCGGCGCGGGTGCGGCCGCCACCGTCGACAGCGTCGGGGGCTTCAACCTGAACAAGGTTGGCACACCGGCTTATGCAGCGGACGTGCCGGCAAATATCGGCAGCAATTTGTCGCTGGCGTTCAACGGCACGACCGACGAATACATGAACTCGTCCGGCGTTGCCTCGACCCTGACCGACAATTTCGGCATCGAGGCCTGGGTGAAGTCCAACGGCAGCACGTCGGGCAATGCCGCCATCGCCTACAACGGCAACACCAGCACGGCGGGTTGGGGAATCTACCGGCTGGGCGGCAGTTACGGCCTGCTCTATGGCGGCAATATCGGTGCGACAGCCGCTCCGATTTCGACGCAATGGACCGAGCTGGCGCTGGTGCGCGACAACGGCACCACCACGTTCTACGTCAATGGCGTGGCGAGCTATACAACGACGACCGGCCCCAATGCGCCAGCCGGCGGCGTGGGCATCGGCGGCAATCCGCTGTCGTCGGGCTTCGAGCTGTTCGACGGCAAGATCGACGAGGTGCGCATCTTCAGTTTCGCGCCCGGCGCGTTCGCCGTCGGCGATCTGAACCTGCCGCCACCGCCGCCTGTGGTGCCGACGCCGATGTTGTCGTTGCGTTCGCTGGGCCTGTTCGCGCTGGGGCTTTTCGGACTGGCCTGGCTCGGCCTGCGCCGCCGCATCAGCGGCTGATCGCGCGCCAGCCGATGTCGCGCCGGCAGAACAGGCCGTCGGCCTTGATCTTTCGCACCGCCGTGTAGGCACGCTGCTGCGCGGCGGCGAAATCCTCGCCGAGCGCGCACACGGTGAGCACACGGCCGCCGGCGGTGACGATTTTGCCGTTTTCGTTCTTCGTGCCGGCGTGGAAGACCTTCACGTTGGCACCGAAATCCGCATCCAGGCCTTCGATCGCATCGCCCAGGCGCACCTTGCCCGGATAGCCATGCGCGGCGAGCACGACGCCTAGCGCGACGCGCGCATCCCAGCTCACGCTGAGCTTGTCCAGGCGCCCATCCAGCGCGGCGTCGATCATGTCCACCAGATCGGATTTGAGGCGCAGCAGGATCGGCTGGGTTTCCGGATCGCCCAGGCGCACGTTGAACTCGATCACGCGCGGCGCGCCGTGCCGGTCGATCATGAGGCCCGCGTAGAGGAAGCCGATGAACGGCGCGCCTTCGGCCGCCATGCCGGCGAGCGTGGGCTCGATGATCTCGCGCAGGATGCGGCGCTCGACGTCGGGCGTGACCACCGGCGCCGGCGAATACGCGCCCATGCCTCCAGTATTCGGGCCGAGGTCGCGGTCGTCGCGGCGCTTGTGATCCTGGCTGGTCGCCAGCGGCAGCGCGCGGCGGCCGTCGCACAGGACGATGTAGCTGGCTTCCTCGCCGTCGAGGAATTCCTCGATCACGACGCGTGCGGAAGCCTCGCCGAG
>DATIVQ010000198.1:0-1549 GCA_035465735.1 Rudaea sp. | reverse complement strand
TTGCTGGTCGCGCACCGGCTCGAGGCCGCGCAACGGGCGGACTGGATCGCGGTGATGCGCGATGGCCGCATCGTCGAGCAGGGCACGCCGCGCGAGCTGGTTTCTCGGCGCGGCGCCTTTGCGGACCTGCTGGATGCGGGGGCGACATGAGGCACGCGCTGCCGCCGGACATGCGCCGGTTGCTCGGCTTGCTTCGTCCGTACCGCGCATGGCTGGCTGGCGGCGTCCTGCTCGCCGCGCTTGCGGCGACGTCGGCGATCGGGCTCATGGCCTTGTCGGCATGGTTCATCGCGGCAATGGCCCTGGCCGGGTCGAGCGGCGCGGTGATCAACTATTACCTGCCGGCGGCCGCGATCCGAACCTTGGCGATCGCGCGCACCGGCGGCCGCTACGGCGAACGCCTGCTGACGCATGACGCGACGCTTCGTGCGCTGGCGGGATTGCGCGTCTGGCTGTTTCGACGCCTGGTTCCGCTCGTTCCGGCGCGACTGTCCACCCTGCGCAGCGGCGAGTTGTTTGCGCGATTGAGGGCAGACGTCGATGCGCTCGAGCATTTTTATCTGGCGGTCGTGGTGCCGGTGGCGGTGGCCGTTTTGGGCATGATTCTGGTTCTGCTGCTGGCGCTAACCGTGTTGCCTTCCGCGGCGCTGGTGCTGTTGACCGCAGCGGCGCTGGCGGGAGTGCTGCTCCCGGCTTGGACCCGACGGCAGGCCGCGGGAGACGCGGCTGCCTCGGTCCGAGAATCTGCGGCGTTACGCGGCATGCTGATCGATGCCTTGCGGGGGCATGCGGAGTTGCTGGCATGGGGTCGAGCGCAAGCGTACGCGGCGCGTATCGCCGCGCTCGACGCGCGCTTGGCGCAGCGCCGTCGGTGCGTCGAGCAATGGCAGGCCGTCGGCGCAAGCACCGTGGAGTTGCTGGCGCAATGGACGATACCGGCCCTGTTGATCGTCGGCCTCGCTGCGGTGCACGAGGGCAGGCTGGCTGGAACGCAGTTGGTGATGGTGGTCTTGCTGTGCGTGGCGGCGTTCGAGCTGATTGCGCCTTTGCCGGAGGCGCTGGCGCAATGGGAAGCGACGTTGACGTCCGCGCGGCGAGTGTTCGAACTGGTCGATGCGCCGCCTGCCGTCGTCGAACCCGTGCGACCGGCACCGATACCGGTGACGTCCGCCATTCGCTTCGAGCGGGTACGCCTGCGTTACGGGCCGGACGCGCCGTGGGCGCTGGACGAAGTCGACTTGGCGTTGGCCCAGGGCGAGCGGCTGGCGGTCGTTGGCGAGTCGGGGGCGGGCAAGAGCAGCCTCGTCGCCGCACTGCAAAAATTTTACCCGCTGCAAGAAGGGCGAATCCTGTTTGGTGGTCGATCCGTGGATGAGCTGTGCGGAGACGATCTGCGCCGGCGCATTGCCGTGATCGACCAGCGCACGACCTTGTTCAATGCCTCGCTGTTGGACAACCTGCTGCTGGCAGCGCCGGGCGCAAGCGCCGAACAAATCGGGCAGGCCGTGCACGAAGCGCAACTGGATGACTTTGTCGCCGGATTGCCGGA
>DATIVQ010000197.1:0-5024 GCA_035465735.1 Rudaea sp. | reverse complement strand
TCGGATCCACGCCCGGACCGCCGATGCGCACGTCGTTCGCCGCATCGGCGCCGATGTCGACGGGCTTGAGCGTGAGCGTGTAGGTCTGCTTGCCGGCTTCGGGATTTTGCGGCACCAGGCGCGCGGCGCGGAAAATCTGCGTCGCGCCGCCGGCGGCCGCTGGCGGCGGCGCGGGCGCGCGCGACGGCTCTGGGATGTCGAGCGCCGGCATGGTCTGGGTCTTGTTCGGCGGTGCGTCGCCACCCGCGATCGCGGCGACTTCGCGGGTACTCGCCTGCGCAGCCGCCAGGTCCGCGATCGAGAAGCGGTTGGTGCCGCCGGCGTCGGCCTGCTCCAGCTCGCTTTCGCTGTGGAACGCTTCGAGGAAGCGCGCTTTCAATTCCAGTCCGCGCGCGCGCGCCTGACCGCGCTCGGCGACCGTGTTCTCGATGGCCTTGATGCGCTTGGCGAATTCCTTGTCGTCGAATTCGCCAAGCTGGTGGCGCAGTTCGAGTTCCTGCTGGTCGAGCTTGATCGCCTCGTGGTCCGCCTCGAAGCGGCCGAGCAGGGCGCGCAGGCGCGCGTACTGCTCGCGCCCGGCCTGCTTTAGCGGCGCGGCTTCGGCATCCAGTGCGGCGATGCGTTTTTCATAGTCGGCGCGCACGCGCACGTACACCGCGTCGGCGAAATTGGATTTCATCGATTCCATCGATTTCAGGCGCTCGGCAATCTGATCGTGCTCCTGCTTGAGCTTCTTCAGCGCTTCGATCGCCGACAGGTCGATGGCCGACAGCGCGCCTTGCCATTCGTTTTCGTTCGTAGCCATGCCGTTTTCCTCGTCAGGCGCCGATGAGTTCGACTTCGATCGAACCGAAGCGCAATTTATCGCCGGCCTTGACCGGCATGGCGACGCCGGTCTGCAGGCGCTCGCCGTTCAGATAGGTGCCGTTGGTGGTGGCCGCGTCCTCGCGCACGGAATACTGCGCGCCTTCGCGCAGCAGGGTCGCGTGACGACGGCTGAGCGTGCGCTGCACGTCGAACGGACCCAGGTCGATTTCGGGTTTCGTGCCGGTTGCGGGGTCCGGCCGGCCGATCAGGAACTGGGTGCGCATCGGATCCAAAGGCACGACCTCGCCATTGGCGGCGACACGCATCGCGAGGCCAGCAGGCGCAGCCGGTTTGTGCGCGGGCGGCGGCGGTGTGGGTGCGGCATCCATCGCAGGCCTAGGTGCTGGCGGCGCTGGCGCAGGCACTGGTGGAGGCGGCGGTGCAGCGGGACGTGACGGTGCCGGCGCAAGCGCCGCGGGCCTGGATGTCGGTGCGGGCGGAGGCGGCACCACGGTTTGTGCCGATGCCGCGAGATACGATTCCAGAGAGGATTCGAGATGGCCCAGGCGCGCGGCGAATTTGCGCAACAAGGCCGTGGCGATGTCGGGATTCGCACGCACCACATCGGGCAAGGCCGTACGATCGATGCGCAGCAGACGCGTGCGTGTCTTGGCCACGGCACTTGCCGTATGCGGCTGTTTTTCGAGCAAGGCTGCTTCGCCGCAGCAATCGCCGGGACCGAGCGAAATCATCGCCTCGGTCGCACCGGCCGGAAACAACTCGATCTGGCCGGACTCGATGATGTACAACTCGCCCGCCGCCTCGCCTTCCTTGAACAGGCTAGCGCCGGCAGCGATTTCCACGAACAGGTCTTTGCCCGATCCCATGTTGTGCGCATCCGTCAGGCGGTCGCACCGCGTCCGCCCGATTATGCCGATGCCTGCCAGTTCAAGGCAATTGCCGCCCTCTTCACGGATTCTTGCGCGCCCGCGTCTTAGGGTTGCCGGCGTGAATCGCAAATACGCCCATCTCGCCCTCGCGCTGTGCGCGGCCATTCCCGGTTCGGCCTGGCCCACGCAAAGCGTGACCCTGCCAGGCTGGGTTTGCGCACACCCGGATGCGATCTTCGTTTCCGGTTTCGGGAGCGGAGAAATCGTGGTGCCGCATTCGCCCTCCAACGGCAACGGCGGCGGCAAGGGCAAGGTCTCGCGCACTTTGCACATCGCCAACCTCGGCAGCGGAACACAACCGTATTACCTGTACGTGCCGGCCGATTATTCGCCCAATCGCCCGTGGCCTTTCATGTTGGCGCTGCACGGCGTGTCGCCATATCCGGACACGTATGCCGCGATGACCCGCGACGACTGGAGCAGCGTTGCCGCCACGAACGGATTGATCGTCGCCGCGCCGACCGCCAACGATGTCTTTTACGACCCTAATTGCAAGTGCCAAGGCGTCAGCTGGCTGGTGCCGCCGACTTCCGGCCCCAGCGACTACGACGAATTCGCCGCCGTGCTCGCCGACGTCGAAGGTGCCTACAACATCGAGCGCACGCGCATCTACGGCTGGGGCTTTTCCGCCGGCGGCCACGTCATGCACGATCTGGCCGTCAACAGCTACAGCGCCGCGTTCAACGATTCAACAATGGCCGCGTATGGTGTCAGTGGCGGCGACCTGGCTGCACTCGCCTGCGCAGGATTGAGCACGAGCCAATGCGAGCAAGCGCTCACCGCACTGCCGCGCAAGATTCCGGTGGACATTCACATCGGTGATAGCGATCCGAATTACCCCCATGCGCAGACCGACCACAGCCTGCTCCTCGGTGCCGGATGGACCGACGGCCAGACCCTGTTTTATACGGTTTTCAGCGGCGGCCATATCTACACGATCGCGCAACTGAGCGATATCTGGAATAACTTGTGCCCGAACGCAGTAGTCCCCTAGCGCGACACCGGTATTGGGTTCATAGTGGGCTTGGGGCCAGAGGGGAAATGCCATGTCGCGCATTTTCGTTGCGTTGCTTGTCGCGTGGGCGGGGTCTTTTGCCACGGTCGCCCACGCCGATGTCGTGATCTACGCCGACGCCACGCTGGCAGCCGGGTTTGCCGACTATTCCTACAACGCCACGATCGATTTGGCGAGTACCGGACAGGTGCATTCCGGCGCGTCCGCGATTGCTTTCACGCCGAGCGGCTACGGTGCACTCAAAGTTGCCAGCACGAACCTGCTCGACGCTGCCGTAACGCCGCGCCTGCATTTCTGGCTTTACGCCAGCACCAGCCAGTGCCAGGGGCTGCAAATCCGGCTCGAACGCAACGACGGCATGAACGATGTGGCGGTCGGCAACGCCGGCGCGTTGGGCGCCTACACCGATTGCATCGCCTTCGGTGGTGGGCAATGGCGTGAAGTCACCGCCGATCTCGGCTATGCACCAGTGAGCTACGCCGGTACATTCGATCGCATTTCCATTTTCAACAGCGTTGGTGGTAATCCAGGCACGCTGTACCTGGACGAAATCGCTTTGCTCACGCCGATCAATGACCCGATCTTCAAAAACGGCTTCGAAGTCGCGGCCGCGCCAGCGCAATTCCGCGGCACCACGATCACCGGCATGGAATCGGGATTCAACCTCGCCGGCACGCAGCACATCTGCCTGCAGCCCGGCGGACCTGTCGCCGGCACCGACTATCCGGTGCAGGACACCCGGCTCATCGACTATTTCGCCGGCAAGGGCGTATCGATGCTGCGCCCGCTGTTCGCGTGGGAATGCATGCAGCCCGTGCTGAATGGCTCGATTCCCGGCGCAGGCGTCAATTACCAGGCTTACTTCGACGCCTACAAGATGATCGTCGACTACGCGACCAACATCCAAGGCATCGGCATCATCATCGAACCTTGGGAATCCAACTCCAACGGTGAGATCGGCGGCGCAATGTGGAACGGCAACTTGGTCGGCTCCGCGCAGGTTCCGCGTGCCGCGTTCGCCGATTTCTGGAGCAAGATGGCAACGATCTTCAAGGACAATCCGCGTGTGTCCTACGGCCTGATGAGCGAGCCGAACTTCATGTCGACGTCGTCGTGGTTCGCCTCGGCGCAGGCGGCGATCACCGCGATCCGCGCCACCGGCTCGACGCAACGCATCTACGTGCCGGGCAATGCCTACACGGGCGCTTCGACCTGGCTCGACGACGCGGCCTATGGCGGCGATACCGATGTGCCGCCGCATTCGAACGCGTATGGCTGGCTCAATGCCAACGGTGCCGGCATGCCGTTGTCCGATCCGCTGAACAATATCGCCGTCGAAGTGCACACCTACGTCGACTGCTATCAAGGCGGCTTGTACGACGAAATCACGTCCAACACGGCCGCACGAAACCAGCTCGACGTGACCGTGCAATGGGCGCGGCCGCTCGGCCGGCCGGTCTACCTCGGCGAGATCGGCATTTACGCCGGCAACAATCCGGTGAACAATCCCGATCCGGGATGCGCCGTCCACACGGGCACGCCGGTCCTGGCCTGGGCGGATTTCATCAGCTACGCCGACGCCAATACAGACACATTGGCCGGATTCACCTGGTGGGCCGGCGGCTATCCAACTGGCAATCCCCCCTGGTGGACTGACGTTCACGCCGCACATTTCTCGATATCGCCGACGAATGCCGCCACCTTCACCGGCGACAGCATCGAGATGACCTTGATCCAGAGCAGCTTCTGACCCGATTTTGACGCGATCCCGGTTGCGGGCGGAATCCGCCGCCCGCTATAATGCGCGGCCTTGTCCACCGGTCTGTTCGGCCTCGCCGCAAGGCGGCTGGACACAAGGCCAAGGCGCACCGCTCCAATGCAAAACTCCATCGCTGCCGGAAGGCGGCTCGCCATTCGCGTCGTCGTCGCGCAAGCCGCGACAACGCTACTGGTGGCGGCGGTTTTCGCGTTTCGCGGTTGGGACGAGGCGCTGGCGGTTTTGGCCGGCGGCGTTACGGTGGTTTTGGGGACGGCGGTATTGGCCTTGCGCCTGTTCGCCGGTCCGCCGGCAGCGGCGGGCACGGTGCTAGCACGGATGATCGTCGGCAACTTGCTGCGCTGGTGCGTGATAGCAATCGGCCTGTATCTGGCGATGGTCACGGCCCGGCTGCCAGGCTTGCCGGTGATGGCCGGACTGGTCGCGGCGTTGTTGCCGCAGCTGTTCGGTCTGCACGAAGGTTTCGCGCAGCACA
>DATIVQ010000196.1:0-2397 GCA_035465735.1 Rudaea sp. | reverse complement strand
CTGGCGCTTGGCGAGCTGGCGCGTGGCGAACACTGCGCGATCGCGGAATTCCGCGGCACCGAATTCGCCGTCCAGATGCTGCCAGGCCTGCCGGTAGCCGACCGCACGCAGGGCCGGCAGGTCGGTGCGCAGATCGCCGCGCGCGCGCAGGGCGCGGACTTCGTCGAGGAAACCGTCGCTAATCATCGCGTCCATGCGCTCGGCGATGCGCGCATGCAGCCGCGTGCGATCCGCCGGGACCAGCGCCAGCTTGAGCACGCGCCAGGGAAATTTCTCCGGCAGGCCGCCCTGCTGCGCGGACAACGGCTCGCCGGTGAGTTCGATCACCTCCAGCGCGCGCTGGATGCGTTGCGCGTCTCCGGGCCGGATCCTTGTCGCCGCATTCGGATCGAGTTCGCGCAGGCGCGCATGCATGGCCGTCCAACCGATTGCATCCGCTTCCGCGGCCAATTTTTCGCGCAACGACGCATCGGCTTCGGGCAGGCTCGACAATCCGGATTGCAGCGCGCGGAAATACAGCCCCGTGCCTCCAACCAGCAACGGGATTTGCTTCCCCGCCGAGATGGCCGTCATCTCGCGCAGCGCGTCGGTGCGGAACTCCGCTGCCGAATACGCCTGTGATGGATCGCGGATATCGATCAGGCGATGCGGATACCTTGCCAGCGTCGCCGCATCGGGTTTGGCAGCGCCGATGTCCAGACCGCGATAGACCAGGGCCGAATCCACGCTGACGATGGCGAGCGCAAAGCGCTCCGCCAGCGCGCAGGCCAGCGCCGTCTTGCCCGACGCGGTCGGACCCATCAGGAAGATCGCGAGCGGGCGCGTGTCGATGGTCATGCCGCGATTGTAAGGCGTGGTCTTTCCCGCGGGCCTATAATTGCGCGGCTATCGGAGACCACCATGTCGAACACGATGAAGGCGCTGGTCAAGCGCGAGGCCGCCAAGGGCATCTGGATGGAACAGGTGCCGGTTCCCGAAATCGGGCCCAACGAGGTACTGGTCAAGCTCGAGAAAACCGCGATCTGCGGCACCGACCTGCACATCTACAAGTGGGACGAATGGTCGCAGCGCGTGATCAAGCCCGGCCTCGTTATCGGCCACGAATTCGTCGGCCGCATCGTCGACATGGGCCCCGGCGTGCGCGGCTACACGCTGGGCCAGCGTGTTTCGGCGGAAGGCCACATCGTCTGCGGTTTCTGCCGCAACTGCCGCGCCGGCAAGCAGCACCTGTGCCCGAATACGGTCGGCATCGGCGTCAACCGCAACGGCGCCTTCGCCGAGTACATCGCCATGCCGTCGTCCAACCTGTGGCCAATCCCCGACCAGATACCGTCCGAACTCGCCGCGTTCTTCGATCCTTACGGCAATGCCGCGCACTGCGCGCTGGAATTCGACCTGATCGGCGAAGACGTGCTCATCACCGGCGCCGGCCCCATCGGCATCATCGCCGCCGGCATCGCCAAGCATGTCGGCGCGCGCAACGTCGTCGTCACCGACGTCAACGACTATCGACTCAAGCTCGCTGCCGACATGGGCGCGACGCGCGTGGTCAACGTGTCCAAGCAATCGCTGAAGGAAGTCGTCAAGGACCTGCACATGGAAGGCTTCGACGTCGGTCTGGAAATGTCGGGCAATCCGCGCGCGTTCAACGACATGCTCGACTGCATGTACCACGGTGGCAAGATCGCCCTGCTCGGCCTCCTGCCGAACGGCTCCGGCATCGACTGGGACAAGGTCATCTTCAAGGGGCTGGTGCTGCACGGCATCTACGGCCGGCGCATGTACGAGACTTGGTACAAGATGACGCAGATGCTGCTGACCGGCTTTCCGCTGCAGAAGGTTCTCACCCACCAGGTGCACATCGATGATTTCCAGAAAGGTTTCGACCTGATGGAAGCGGGCAATTGCGGAAAGGTCGTCTGCTCCTGGAATTGAACTGCCGGTTCGCCGGTTCAGCCTAGATTGCCGCTGATTGCGGCATCGTGCCGCAATGACCATTGCACGCTGCCTAATGCCGTTCGCACTCGGGTTGATGCTGTGCTGCGCAGCACAGGCCGCCGGGACTTACGAGCCCGAACCCGTGCTCAAGGCACCGCTGCTGGTGCAGGCGCCACTGCTTTCCGGTCCGGATTTTCGCGTCGTGCCCGAAGTCGCCGTGCGCGGCTACATGGCCAATTTCCTGATCGACACGCAATTTGGCCCGATCCACGCGGATAGCGTGGAGATGCTATCTATCCGCATCGGCGAACTGCCGGCGATGGAAGCACTCGACGAGGCCAGCCGCAGCGGCGCATTCGCCACTGCGCTCGCCGCGCGCGCGAAGAAGACCGGCTCGGCCATCGTCAATGTCGTCACCCATCCGATAGCCACGATCACCGGCCTGCCGCGCGGCGTGGC
>DATIVQ010000195.1:0-1728 GCA_035465735.1 Rudaea sp. | reverse complement strand
TATCGCTTTCCCGCGGTCGGCTTCGACGGGCCGGATTTCCTCAACCTCGCCGCTGGTATCGACACCGACTTGAGTGTGGGTGTGCTCAACGACTGGCTGCACGCGCTGGAGGATCGTCACGGTCGCCGCCGCGACGTGCCGCGTTTTTCCAGCCGCACGCTCGACGTGGACATCGTCCTGTTCGGCGATCAGGTGATGAAAGGGACGGGCAATCTGGAAATTCCGCGGCCGGAGCTGAAGTATGCCTTCGTGCTCAAGCCGCTGGCAGACATCGCGGCGGACGTGATGCATCCCGTGCTCGACAAGACGATCGGACAATTGTGGCGGGAATTTCCCGTCGCGAAAGATCATTCCAAACGCGTTGCGGATTTGTAGCGCGGTTCACACGGCGAGCGAGCGCCCGCCATCCACGCGCAGGATTTGCCCGGTCGTGAACTTCGCGTCGCGCAGCAGGAACAGCACCGCGGCGGCGACGTCCGCGGGCTCGCCCGTACGCTGGAGCGGCGTGCGCGCAACGAGTTCGGCCTGGTCCGCATAGGCCTTGCCGGATTCCGGCCACAGCACGGCGCCGGGCGCGACGCCATTGACGCGTACCTCGGGCGCCAGTTCTCGTGCGAGCGCCTGCGTCATCATCGCCAGCGCCGCCTTGGCCATGCAGTACACCGGATGGCCGGACAGCGGTCGCTCGGCGTAGATGTCCACGATATTCACGATGCTGCCGCGCGTGCTTTTCAGATGCGGCGCCGCGGCCTGGGCGAGGAAGAACGGTGCGCGCGCATTGCTCGCGAAAAGCTCGTCCCATTGCGCAAGCGTCACGCTACCGACCGGCGTGGCGTAGAAGGCCGAGGCGTTATTGACCAGGGCATCGAGCCGGCCGAAACGTGCGAAGCAATCGTCGACGAGGCGCGGCAGCTTTCCGACGTCGGCGAGATCGGCCTGAATCGCATGCACACTGCGCTCGCGCGCTTCGTTCAATTCCGCGCACAGCGCATCCATCTCGCTGCGCGAACGGCGATAGTGCAGGGCGAGATCGTAGCCTGCGCCGTGCAGTGTGCGCGCGATCTGCGCGCCGATGCGCTTGGCGGCGCCCGTGACCAGTGCGACGGGACGTTGTTGCTTATTCATGGCAGGATTGCACTCCATTTTTTCGCGGATTGCCAGAGTGCGCGTGGATTTGCCCAAGCCAGACCCCGACGAACTCGCGCACAGCGAGCGCGTTGCCGCGCTGATCCGCGGCGAGATCGAAGCCGCGGGCGGTGCGCTGGATTTTTCGCGCTACATGGAACTTGCCCTGTATGCGCCGGGCCTGGGCTACTACAGCGCCGGTGCCGCCAAGTTCGGCGCGGCCGGGGATTTCATCACCGCGCCGGAATTCGGCTTCGTGTTCGCACGCTGCCTTGCGCGCGCGCTCGCACCCACGTTGCGCGAAACGCGCGGCGACATCCTCGAACTCGGCCCCGGTTCCGGCGCGTTGGCAGCGGAATTGCTCGCCGAACTCGAACGCCTCAACGCCTTGCCGGCGCGCTATTTGCTGCTCGAACGCAGTGCTGACCTGCGCGAGCGTCAGCGCGAGCGGATTCTGCGACATTGTCCCCATTTGCGGGATCGCTGCGCCTGGCTGGATGCGCCGCCAAGCGCGCCGTGGCGCGGCGCGCTGGTCGCCAACGAAGTGCTCGATGCGCTTCCGGTGCGGCGATTCGTCGTGCGCGACGAGGGCCTGTTTGCTTG
>DATIVQ010000194.1:0-3099 GCA_035465735.1 Rudaea sp. | reverse complement strand
GCTTGGCCGCGGGTTCCACGCTGGCCAGCGGCGAGACCGAGGAAGTCGCGCACATGCTGTTCGGCGACGGCGTCGGCTACTCGGCGCTGTTCGCTACGCACCCGCCGCTCAATCTGCGCATCAAGGCCATCGATCCGGCGTTCGATCCGGCCGAACTCGACTCCATCGCCAAGGCCTGGGCGAATCCGGTTCCGGTCGGCGACAGCGACGGCGCGCAGGTGTCGATATCGGGATTTGCGCCGGCAACGATCGCCTTGGCGATGGGCGCCAGTGCACCCGTTGCGGCAGCGGCAGTGCAAACCGCCTTGCCGCAGGCGGATGCGGAAATCGCATTGACACCAATGAAAGT
The DNA here is from genome assembly GCA_035465735.1 of Rudaea sp. GTDB lineage: Bacteria > Pseudomonadota > Gammaproteobacteria > Xanthomonadales > Rhodanobacteraceae > Rudaea. Next base: position 2,750 of record DATIVQ010000194.1, on the reverse strand, counting down.
GGTCACCCAGGTTGCCCATCCGGGATCCGATGACTATCGAACCGCGAATGCCATCCACGGCACCATTTCCGAAAAACTGCGCGCCCTGGCCTACATGGGCACCCGCTGTCAGCAGGTGGTGTTCGCGCTTGCCATCGACACCGATGCAGCGATGCGCGGCACGCAGCTCGCGTTGCTGGAAAAGCGCTTCGACGCGAACGTGCGCAAGGGCGTCGAGGAGATTCTTGCCGAAACCGATGCGTTGCATCCGATGCAGCGGCTGCCGCTCGCGCAACTCGCGTTTCCGGCGCTGCGCCGCCAGCCGCGACCGCAACTGCAAACCTTCCTGATCGCCCTCAACGAACTGATCCAGGCCGACGGCGAAGTGCATCTGGAAGAATACTGCCTTGCCAAGCTCGTCACCGTGCAGGTCATGGATGCGCTGGATCCATCCAGGGCGCGACCCACCGGCTCGTCGAAATTGACGGTGTGTGCGTCCGAGGTGGCCGATGCGATCGCCATCGTCGCCGAATACGGTGCCGACAATGAGGCCGATGCCGAACGCGCCTACCTCGTCGGCATGAACGAGGCTGTGCCCGGCGACATCGCACCCTACGTGCAACGCAGCGAATGGATGGTGGCTCTGGACCGCGCCCTGCCCATCCTCGACACGCTCACGTCCGCTGGCAAGGAGCTGCTGGTGCGCGGGCTGACCGCCGCGATCGGCGCCGATGGCAAGGTCAGCGTCACCGAAGCGGAGATGCTGCGCACGATCTGCGCGGCGCTGCACTGCCCGCTGCCGCCGCAAATCGATCAGGCGGGCTGAGCGCCCGCAATCCACTCCGCCGCGCGTTCGGCGATCATGATGGTCGGTGCATTCGTATTGCCGCCGGGCAGGCAAGGCATCACTGCGGCGTCGACCACGCGCAGGCCGGCGACGCCGCGTACGCGCAGTTCGGAATCAACGACCGCTGATTCGTCGTCGCCCATGCGGCAGGTGCCGACCGGGTGGTAGATGGTCTCGGCTTTGCGCCGGATGAAGGCGGCGATGTCGGCGTCGGTCGCCACGCCCGCCCCGGGAAAGATTTCTTCGCCACGGTATGGGTCGAACGGTGCGGCGGCGAAAATGTCGCGCGACAGCTTCGCGCCTTCGACGAGCACCTTCAGGTCGAAGCCTTCGGCATCGCTGAGGTAATTGGCATGGATCGCCGGTTTGACCGCGGGATTGGCGGATTTGAGGCGCAGCATGCCGCGGCTGCGCGGGCGCAGTCCGCACACGTGCATCGTGTAGCCGTAGCCGGACAAGCGATGGCGGCCGTGGTCGTCGAGCAGCGCCGGCACGAAGTGGAACTGCATGTCGCAGCGCGCATCCGCGGCCAGGCGCGTGCGCACGAAGCCGCCGGCCTCGGCCACGTTCGAGGTGCCCGGCCCGTTGCGGCCCAGGTAATAGCGCAAAGCCACTGCGACGTCGCTCAGGTGATCGTAGGTGAGTGGCTGGGTCGAGCGCTGCAAGGTGCAGATGTCAAGGTGATCCTGCAGGTTCGCGCCGACACCGGGCAGGTCGTGCGCGACGCTGACGCCGATGTCGCGCAGGTGGTCGGCCGGACCGATGCCGGAAAGCATGAGCAGGTGCGGCGAGTTGATCGCGCCGCCGCACAGGATGACCTCGCGTCCTTCCGCGCGGGTCAGATGGCCGTGATGGCGGTAGTCCACGCCGACCGCGCGGTGGCCGTCGAGCAGCACGCGATGCGTCACGGCGCGCGTGCGCACGGTGAGGTTGGCGCGGCCGCGCGCGGCGCGCAGATATCCGGAGGCGGCCGAACAGCGTGCGCCGTTTTTCTGCGTGACCTGATAGAAACCGAACCCGGCCTGTTCCGGTCCGTTGAAATCGGGGTTGCACGGATGGCCGCAGGCAACCGCTGCGTCGATCGCCACCTGCGACAGCGGATTGCGGTAGCGCAAGTCCGACACGGCCAGCAAGCCATCCGCGCCGTGCAGCGTATCGGCGCCGCGCGCATTGCCCTCGGAGCGCTTGAAATAGGGCAGCACGCTGTTCCAGTTCCAGCGCTCGTCGCCGACGAGGTGCGCCCACTCGTCGTAATCGCGCGCATCGCCGCGGATGTAGCACATCGCGTTGATCGAACTCGATCCGCCGAGCACCTTGCCGCGCGGCCACCACAGGCGCCGATTGCCCAGCTGTGCCTCGGGCTCGGTGTAGTAATCCCAATTGACGCCCTTTTTGCCGACCAGCTTGGCGATGCCCGCCGGCATGTGGATGAACGGATGCCAGTCGCGCGGGCCAGCCTCGAGCAGCAGCACGCGATGGCGCGGATTCACGCTCAGGCGGTTGGCGAGGGCGCAGCCCGCGGAACCGGCGCCGACAATGATGGTGTCGTATGCGGTCATGGTTTCGGCAGGCTAAGGGGCAAACCTAGAGCAGATGCTCCATCGCAGCGCAACAATCACGCCAGCGGCTCGACCGTATCGCCAACCCGCAGCATGCCGGTTCCGCGCGCGATCAGGTTCTGGCCGAAGCTAACGCCTTTCGGCGTGCGGCGGTAGGTGAGCAGGGTGCGCAGCGGTTCGCCGGATGCGTCGAATACACCGCGCTCGAAATCCACGGTCGTGAACACGCAGCGGATGCACGGTTTGGCCACGTCGAACTCGACATTGCCGATGCGCACGCGTTTCCAGCCGTCTTCGGCGTGCGGCGCGGTGCCGGCGATCACCACGTTGGGCCGAAAGCGCAGCATCGACACCGGCTGGGCAAG
>DATIVQ010000193.1:0-15140 GCA_035465735.1 Rudaea sp. | reverse complement strand
AACACGGCGGGATTGTCGTCGCCGAGCATGGCGCGATACTCGGCAACCGGGTCCTGCGCACCGGGATCCTGGCTCCAGCCTACTGACGCCGCCACGCCGCACAGCGCGAGCGCCAGCATCGACGGCCACACGATCCACAGTTGCTTGCCGGATTTCGTCTTCATCTTGCCTCCCGTCGCTGTGTCCGCGGACCGGCGTGCATCCTCGTCAACCCACCGTGGCCTGGTCGCTGCGGCTCTCGCCGGCCGAGTCGGTCCAGGTGATCGTGACCTTGTCGCCCTGCTTGCCGCCCTTGAAGCGCAGCGCCAAGAACGGATTCTTCGACACCGCCGGACCCCAGTCCGCACTGAGCACCTCGCGGTCGTTGCACGCGACTTTGACGGTCTCGATGTAGTGCGCCGGAACCGGCTTGCCGTCGCTGCCCTTGCGCAGGCCGGTTTCCATCGGATGCGCCATAAGCACCTTCACTTCGACGACGTCGCCGTTCAACGTCGCGCGGATCTTCATCGGGTCTGCCATGATTTCTTCCTCGTGGATTCCGCGCTCAGCCGCCGCAGCCGCCGAGCGTGACCTTGACCAGCCGGTCGGTGTAGAAAAAGCCCTTGTCGGTCTGCACCAGTGCGGTCACCTTGGAGGTCTCGGCGACCTTCACGCGCGTGGCGATGTAAGGCAGCGTGCCGTCCGGGATATGAAATGCCGCCGACAGCGCGTGCGGGTTCTTTTCCGAGACGATGGCGATAAGTTTCGTGCCTGCGAGCCTGCTCTCGATTTCGATCGGCACCACGGCACCGTTCTCGGCGATCTCGGGCGCGCGCAGGTCGATGTCGCCGGATGCCTGCGCCTGCGTGCCGCCGAGCGCCTTGACGACTTCATCGAGCGTCTGCGCCTCGAACTGCTTGCGCGTGTCGCCCGCGGCGAGCGGACTGGGCGCCGCTGCGGCAAGGCGCGGCATCAGGCCGGTGCCGGCGAGCAAGGCCAGCGCGCTGCCGCCGCCGGTGACCTGGAGGAATCTTCTTCTGCTGCACTTCATCGACATGTCCTTGAATTGCGGTTGATTGCCTGTTCAGGTGCGGCGCGGCGCGCCGCGCCTGCAACACCTTATTTTTCCGGCGCCCCGGCCAGTACCCACTGGATGATCGCGACGAGATCTGCCTCGGTCGGCGCCGTCTGTGGCGGCATGGGCACGGTGCCCCAGACACCCGAACCACCCTCGCGCACTTTCTTGTGCAGGCGCTTTTCCGCTCCGGCATCGCCCTTGTATTTTTCAGCCACGCTGCGGAACGCCGGGCCGACGATCTTCTTGTCGGGGCTGTGGCAAGCCACGCAGCCGTATTTCTGGATCAACACGTGGACGTCATCGCGGCCACTGGCAGCAGCCATCGTCGGCAAATCGGCGGAGGGCGGTACCCGCTCGTTCATCGTCTCCAGGCCACGGAAGTTGTCGTCGAGGCTGCCGTACATGCCGGCAATGAAATTCGGCGGCAGCGAACCGGTGACCGTCACTTCCTTCTCGCAGTCGTGCATGCAGGCGGTGTTGTGCGTATCGGGCCTGCCGTCAATCCTCGACAATCCGGGAAACGGTTCGTAGCCGTCGCGGTTGGGCATCTTGACCTTGAGCAGGCTGTCGCGGTCGGCGACGAAATTCGCGGGCACGATGTCGTTGAGGTTGAGCACATACGCGGTCACCGCGTAAACCTCGTCCGGCGTGAGCGACTTGGAGTGCGGGAAGGGCATGGCGCGATTGACGTAGTCGAACAGCGTGGTGGCGCAATTGAGCTTGCTGCCGACCGTGCGCACTGGCGCGTCGGTCTTGAGCGAACCGACGCCGCCGGCGATCGCGATGTACTCGTTGCTGTCGCCGAAATCGCCGTGGCACATGGCGCATTGCGCCGTGTAGACCTTCTCGCCTTGCGCAACGCTGCCCTTTCCGTCCGGCAAACCCTGTCCGTCGGGGCGCACGTCGATGTTCCAGCCGGCGATCTCCTGCGCCGTGGCCTCGCGGCCGAGGCGGTAGTCGACGCCGGCGGCCTGCGCCGCGCCAACAACGCAAAGCGCGGCAAAACCCAGTGCGCGCAGTCGATCAGACCTGCACATTGTGCACCTTGCCTTCGGCGTCGATCTGCCAGGTCTGGATCGCGTTGTTGTGGTAGATCGAGCGCGTGCCGCGCACCTCGCGCAGCTGGCGCATCTTCGGCTGCACGAATCCGGTTTCATCGATGCAGCGGCTTTGCAGCAGCGCCGGGCTGCCGTCCCAGCGCCAGTCCAGGCGAAAGCGCGTGAGCGCCTTGCTCAGGATCGGTTCCTGCAGCTTGGCAGTGCGCCAGTTGCGGCCGCCGTCGGTGGAAACATCCACGCGCTTGATCTTGCCGCGCCCGGACCACGCCAGGCCGGTGATCTGGTAGTAACCGCCCTTGTCGAGCAGGTGCTGTCCGCCCGACGGCGAGGTGATCACGGACTTGGCTTCCTGGATCCACGTGTACTGGCGGCTCATGCCGTCGGGCATCAGATCGGTGTACTGCAGCGATTCCTCGCGCGAGTTCCACGGCTCGTCTCCGACCTTGAGGCGGCGCAGCCATTTCACATTGGAGATGCCCTGCACGCCCGGCACCAGCAGGCGGAGCGGATAGCCCTGTTCCGGGCGCAGCATCTCGCCGTTCTGGCCGTAGGCAACGAGCACATCGTTCAAGGCGAAGCCGATCGGGATCGTGCGCGTCAGGCTCGCGCCGTCGGCACCCTCGGCGAGAATGAACTTCGCCTTCTTCGCATCGAAGCCGACGTCGTCAAGCAAGGTGGACAACGGCACGCCGGTCCATTCCGAGCAGGCCAGCATGCCATGCGTGTACTGCACCGTCGGCACGGCCGGATTGCCCCACTCCATCGCCGTGTTCGCGCCGCATTCGATGAAATGGATACGCGACACCGACGGAAAGCGCAGCAGGTCCTCCATGGTGTAGATCTTCGCCTCGCGCACCAGGCCGTGGATCATCAGGCGGTGCTCGTAGGGATTAACGTCGGGGCGGCCGTTGTGGTCGCGCTCGAAGTGCAGGCCGTTCGGCGTGATGATGCCGAACAGATTCTGCAGCGGCGTGAACGCGACCGAGGATTGCGACGTCGTGGTCAGTCCGGGACTGAGCCGGCGGATGATGTTGCGCTCGTACGGCGAAGGCAGGCCGTACGGATCCGTGCCGACTGGCTTGCCCAGGTCCTGCGACCATGGCGGCACGTGCGGCGGCAGGTGCGCCGGATCAGCCGCGTAGCCGGCGGCCTGCGCCTTGCCCAGCACCAGCGCAGCGACACCCGCCGCCGCGCCGCCGAGCAGATTGGCCATTGCGCTGCGGCGCGAACGCCCCTGCGCGGTGAGGAAATTCTCCGGCGCCGCGACCAGCCGCCCCGGCTTGCGTTCGGAAGCATCCATTACAGACTCCGCAAAGCGCGGCGACGGGCTCAGGGCAGGCTCGCGACCGGACGCTTCTCGGTCGTCCATGCGTACATCGATCCGTCGTACACGCTCACGTTTGGATTCTTCATGATCTCGCTGAGCACGAACCATGCGCCCGAGGCGAGGTGACCGGTGTTGCAATAGGTGATCGACGGCTTGGCCGGATCGACGTCAAGGTGCTTGAACACGGCCGCGTACTGCGCCGCGTCGAGGAAATGCGTGCTACCACCGCGTTTGTTCGCGCGCACGTCGGGCGGAAAATTCACGGCGCCTTCGATGTGCCCCGAGGCCAGCACGATCGGCTTGCGCTCGAGGCCGACGTAGAAGGGCATCGGCCGCGCGTCGACGAGTTGCCTGCCGTTTGCGGCAGCCTTGGCCACGTCGTTGCTGTCGGCGAAGAGCTTGCGGTTTTCGGCGCCGGCCACCCAGGTGCCGCCGCCGGTTTTCGCGGCGTCGGTGCTGAACGCATAGCCAGCCTCGAGCCAGGCCGTGGTGCCGCCGTCGAGGATCGCCAGATCGCTGTCGCCATACACCTTCATCGACCAGTACACCCGTGCGGCCATGTCCAGGTCGGCGCCGCCGGCGCCATCGGACACGATCACGGTCGGGCGGCCCTTGAGCACGCCGATCTCGCGCATCAGGTCCTGGAACGCCGCCTGGTCCGGCAACATCCACTTCAACTCCTCGTTGCCGAACTTGCGCGTCGTGCGCGCCTTGGCGAAGTCGAGCAGCAGTGCGCCGGGGACGTGTCCGCCAAATGTGGTCAGGGTCTTGTTGCCGTTTTCGGTCGCGAAAGCGGGCGCCTTGGTAAAGGAGGCAAGATCCTCGCGCACGTCGACCACGTTGACCTGAGCGCGATGCTGCTGCAGCCAGGCCGGCGACACCAGCGGACCGGGGACTTCCAGGGTATTTGCGGCCGCAGAACTTGCGGCGGCCGCAATCGCGAACAACGCTGTACAGATTCGATGGATCATTGGGATGCCTCTTGGTTGTGTTCGACACACGTCGATACGTAATCGATCGCCATCATCTGGGTTTCGAGCGACACCGTGCACTCGCTCAATACGCACATGCGGCGATCCTCCAACACGCGCGTGCCGCCGTGCGCGGCCACGCGCCGGTCGCGGTGCGCGAGCAGCAACGCGATCTGCGGCGCGAAAACGGCGAGCAGCTCGCGCAGCCAGGCCAGCAGCGGCGACGTCGCCGGCGACCGCGCCGCGACGATGCGTTCGAGCGCGTGGATTCCGTCGCGCGCACCGCGCCAGGACTCGTTGGTGACCCAGCGGTTGGTCGTGAACAGGCGCCGAGGCAATCCGCGCGCATCGACGCCGATACCGATCAGGTGCGCGTAGCGCTCCTTGCCGTCGGCCGCTGCTTGCCCGGGCAGGCGCCGGAACACATGGAAGTGGCCGTGTTCGCCGTGCATGCTGCGGTCGTGCGAGTGGTAGTAGAAGAACCAGTCGCCGGCTTGCCGCGACGTTTCATCGTTGCGCGCGTATTGCTGCCAGGCATGCGGCACATCCTCGCCCAGCGCCATGCCAAGCGGCGTCGCGCCATCGGCGGCGAACTCACCGAGCAACTCGACCAGACGCCGCGCACCGTCGCGAGTACGCCGCATGCGGCGCGTGTCCAGCGCACGCAGGCCGCGCTCCAGCTTGGAGTGCGGCACGCGCAGTCGCGCGCGATCATGCCGCGAATTGGCCGCTGCGTGGATCAATCGTGTTTCTCCTGCGGCGCGCACGGATTGGCGGCGGCGGACTGCGGCGCGCACGGATTGCCCGACTTGGCTTTCGGAGCACACGGATTGGCCGCGCCGGATTTAGGCGCGCACGGATTTCCCGCCTTGGCTTTCGGGGCACAGGGATTGGCTGCCCTGGATTTCGGCGCGCACGGATTCGCGGGTGCCGACTTCGACGCGTTGGTCGACTCCTGAACCGGGCTCGTGCATGCCGTGATCCCGCCCAGCGACAAAAGCGCAGTCGACAAGGCGGCGGCGAGCGGTGCGGATCTGGATTTTTTCTTCATATCGGACTCCCGCAATCAATCGGCACAGCTGATCGAACTGGATGTGCGCACGCGCCGGCTGAGCCAGCCGACCAGCGCCGCGGCGGCAATAAGGATCACCAGAACCAGGCCATCGGAAATGTGCAACAGGCCGCCGAGCGTCTGCGCTTGCGGACCTTGTGCCGCGGACAAGAGCGGCTCGATGCCGCCGAAGATGCCGGCGAACATGACCACGCCAAGGACCAGGCCGATGAAAAACACGATGCCGTCGAGGCGGCCGGCGGTCGCGCCGACCACCGACGTGCCGGGGCAATACCCGCCCACGCCCATGCCGGCGCCGACGAGGGCGCCGCCGAGCAGGGTCGCCCACAGATACGTGGTCGGCACGTACAAATCCGACCAATGCACCATCCCGGCAAACTGCAGTGCGTAGAGTCCGGCGGCAGCGACAATGATTGCGGTAAACATCACGTTGAATACCGTCCAATCCTGCAGTCGCAGCTGCGCGGTCAGGCGACAGCCGTTACCGAGCCCGCCACGCTGCAGCACGTAGCCGAACAGAACGCCGAACACCAGCCCCGACATGGGTGTTGTCCAACCCAGTGGAAAAGTCATCGCCACAGCCTCCGCGTGATGAAACCGACCATGATGCCGGCAACGAAGAAACCGATCAGGAAGACGAAGCCCGCGGTCGCGAGCACGGCGCCGCCGGACAGGCCCAAACCACTGGTGCAACCGGCGGAAACGCGCGCGCCGAAGCCGGAAAGGATGCCGCCGGCCAATGCGATCAAAAGTCGCCCCGTGGTTTGCAGTCGGGGCGGACCTTCCACGCGCAAGCGCAGGCGACCGGACCACCACGCCGCGATCAGCGCGCCGACACCCATGCCGATCACTTCCCAGACGATCCACGAATTAAGCGGATTCGCCCCGCCGGCGACCATCGGCCCCAGGTAGTCGTTGCTCGCCGTGGCGGACGGCGCGAGCGCATTGGATGCGGCCGCCGCGATCGCGGTCGGCGTGCCTGACGCACCGAGTCCGTGTCCGGTGGCGAGGAACGTCGCCAGCAGCACGAGGCCGAGGGCGGCCCCGGCGACGTGCGCACTCCAGATCGGTCGAGATGTCATGGCTGCCCTCCATTACCCGATGGATACCCATCAGGGTATATGGATGGAGGTATATACTGCGCCCGTGGACGAAGTTCACGCTGCACTGCGGCACGACCGGCGGAATGGCCGCTGATGCGTGCGCGCGAGCGCTTGGCATGTGCCGCCGGTTAAGCGGATAGGCTGCTAAACACCATGCGTCCTGATCAGCATGTACATGCCCACGGCGAAGATCATCGCCGCGAAGATCGCATTCAGCGCCCCACGCCGTGCCGCCAGACGATGCGCGGCGCGCGCACCGATCCAGCCGCCGGCGACACCGCCGAGGATGAATGCAATCGCAACCGGCCAGTCAACGAGTCCGGAGCGCGCATAGTTGAATGCCGTGGTCAGGCCGAAACTGCCGACGCCGAACAGCGAGGTGCCGATGGCATGGATAATTTCCATCCGCGCCGACAGCATCAGTCCCGGCACGATGAGAAAGCCGCCGCCGATGCCGAAGAAACCGGCGATCGCGCCGGCGCCGAGGCCGGTGGCCGAAAGGCGCAGGTCCAGCCGTTCCGGCGCAGCCGCCGGGTCTGCTGTCGCCAAGCGGCGGCGCGGCCGGATCATCAGCGCGGCGACGACGAGCATCAACACGGCGAACAGGCCGATCAGGCGGCGTCCGTCCACCCACTTGCCGAGTTCCGAACCGGCAAAGGCGCCGACGATGCCCATCGCGGTGAAAACGAAGGCCGCGCGCCAGCGCACGTGGCCGGCGCGCGCATGTGGAATCAGGTTCGCGTAGGCATTGATCGCCACGGCCAGTGCGCTGGTGCCGATCGCCAGGTGCGCGTCACGCATGCCGACGACGTACAACAGCAGCGGCACGGCCAGGATCGAACCGCCGCCGCCGGTCAGGGCCAGCGAGAAACCGACCAGCCCACCGCAGGCCACGGCCAGCGCATGCGCGATCCACCCCGGGTCAGCCACCACATTCTCCTTGTGCCGGCGCAGGCCGGCGATTCCGTCATTTCGCGCCGTTGGGATTACCATCGCGCCTTACCGGTGCGCAGTCGTGTTCTCGCAGCAAGTCGATCCATCCCTTCCATGAGGAGAACGTCGTGACCGACCCAACCGATCGTCGCAGCTTCCTGAAAATGAGCGGCGTCATGCTCGCCGCAGGCACCACCGGCCTCGGCGCCGATACGGCGGCCGTTGCCGCACCGGCCGCCATGAAGCGGCACCTGGCCGACTTGCCCAAGCCGAAAGGACCGCGCCTCGTCATTGTCGGCGGCGGCACTTCCGGATTGACCATCGCCAAGTACGCGAAGAAAGAATACCCGAAATTCGACGTCGTTCTCGTCGAGAAACGCGACATGTATTCTTCGTGCTTCTCCAGCAACCTGTGGTACGCCGGCCTGATCGACCTCGAATTCCTCGCCGCCCACAGCTTCCTCGACGCCGCGGTCAACAACGGCTACGTCTATTTCAACGCCACCGTCACCGGCCTGGACCGTGCCGCGAAGACCATCGCCACCAACGAGGGCGACATCCGCTACGATTTCCTCGTCGTCGCGCCGGGCATCTCCTACGATTACGACAAGATCGGCGTGACCGACATCGATGCGCAGACCGCGCTGCGCCAGACGTATCCGGGCGGCTTCGTCGCGCCGACCGAGCACGTCACCATCCGCCGCAAGGTGCGCGAGTTCGAAGGCGGCGTCTTCGTGCAGACGGTGCCGAGCGGCAATTACCGCTGCCTGCCGGCCCCGTACGAGCGCGCCTGCATGATCGCTGCGACGATCAAGAGGAACAAGCTCAAGGGCAAGGTCCTGGTGCTCGACGCCAATCCCGAGATCACGATCAAGGCCGACGGTTTCCATGCCGCATTCAACGAGTTGTACAAGGACATCATCGAATGGAAGCCGAGTTCGGCGGTGACCGGCGTCGATGTCGGCAAGCGCCAGGTCAAGACCGAATTCGACAGCTACGATTTCGATGATGCCGCGATCTATCCGAATATCCGCGCCTCGACCTTGATCGAAAAACTCGGCCTGATGGCGCCGACGTCGATGACCAACCAGAAGGAAGCGAACATCGACATCCGCTTCTACAACCTCATCGGCGACCCGCACGTTTACGTGACCGGCGACTCGCGGCGGCATCCGTATTCGAAGAGCGGCAACACGTCCAACAGCGAAGGCCACTACGTCGCCAGGGTCCTGGCCGCGCGCGCGCAGGGCAAGGAAATCACCTGGGTGTCGCCGGAAACCGTCTGCTATTCGATGGTCGACGCCGAACCGAAGGAAGCGATCTGGGTCGACGCCCGCTACGACTACGACGCGAAAAAGGACGAGATCACCGGATTTTCCAAGGACACCAAGACCTACAACAAGCGTAGCGAAGCGAACGGCCAGGCAGCGCTGGAATGGGCCCGCGGAATGTACCGCGACATGTTCAAGGCTTGAGGCAAACGCGAGGCGGCTTGGCAGCGGCCTCGGCATTCGGGAGCAATCGATGGATCGCAGGCGATTCGTGAAATTCTGCGCAGGCACCGCGCTGACGGCGGGACTCGCCGAAGTCCCGCGGGTCTTCGCCAGCCAGATCGCGGACTTTGCTCCCGCCGCTTTGCTCAAGGAAGACGGCTCGCCATTGAAGGCGTCCGAAATCGGCGCCGCCGAAGCAATGGTGTTCGCCTATCCCTACAAGGGCGTTCCGTGCTTCCTGATCAATCTGGGCGACAAGGCGCCGCGCACGCAGCCACTGATCTCACCCGACGGTGACGCTTATACGAATCCGCAAGGCGTCGGCAGACGCCGCAACCTCGTGGCCTTTGTCGCCATCTGCACGCACCAGTTGAGTTATCCCTCGCCGCAATCCAGCGTCCTGCGGTATGCGGCGGCGGGCAGCGAATTGGCCGGCGACCCCGGCCGCATTGTCTGCTGCGCCCACGGCAGCGTGTACGATCCGGCCGATGGCGCGCGGAAGGTTTCCGGGCCTGCGCCCGGCCCGCTCCTACCGGTGCGGCTGGCCTACGATCCGGCCAGCGACGGCCTGACCGCCACCGGCAGCGTCGACGAGAAATTCTTCCGGCGCTTCTTCGACGCCTACAAGTCAGAGATGATCGAGCGTTTCGGCCCCGGTGTCTATCGCCAGGAGGTCGGCCCGACCACGAGAGCCGTGTTGCTCAGCAGATACTCGCGACTTGTTGCGGCGTGCTGATTTTTTTGGGCAAATCCCCTGGCGGAACGAACCGCACCCAGTGCTCGGAATCTTCAATTAAGCGGGCGCAGACACCCGTTGGACAGTTGGCCCTTAAAATCCATTCGCGAATATTTCATCGGTCATGCTCAGCTTCGCAAAATTGTCGAGCGTGTCTTGCTCGCTCAACCCGGTTGGACCGTAGACGAGCGCGGGTAAGAGCAGATATCCCGGGGCCTGAGACACCGATATCTGTCCCGAAATATCGATTTGTCCACCGGGCTGGATATCGAACGACGCGGTGACCTGGCTCAATGAAGACTTGAGCGCGCAATTCGACGCCCCCTGGGTCGCGCACGTCAATCCGGATGGAATTCCCAAGCCCGACAAGTCGGCGATGACATGCGCGCCGGCGATCGGCGCGCCGCCGCTGTAGGCCGCGACCAAATGAAAACCGATATTGTCACCAGGATGCGCCACGGCTTGGTCTGCCGTCACGTGTATCGACAAATTGCCGGTTGCAGTCACTGTGGTATCGATCAAAGCCATGCCCGGCGTGGATGATGCCGGCGGTCCGGATGCAAAAGTAAATGCCTTTAGTTCATCGTTTTCCGGAGCGGACAGGAAAAGAGGAATGGAAAGCTCCGGGAACGGAAATTCACTGTATCCGGTCAACGCCTGCTGGCTCAGCATCGAACCTGTTGCTGGGTCAATCTGCGCGAGAAAATTGATGCCGCCACTGCCTTGTCGAAAAAAGCGATTCAGCTGAATCCATATCGTACCCTTGGAATCTGCGGCTATGCGACGGACGTTCGAGCGCAACCCCGTATAGGTGGAATCGAGGAGCCACGCTCTCTCGGTCCCGCCTTGGACCGCAGGCAAGAAATCCATGAATGGCATGTTGTCGGCTTCGCCGACTTGAAAAAAATTACCGTTCGGCGCGACCGTCCAATCGTAGATATTACAGCCACTCTTGCACGGGAAAGGTGGAATGCGCGCATTTGTCCACGCGACAGCACCGCTTGCGGCATCAGCCTTGACCCAGGCATTCGATCCAATGCCAATCAGACTTCCGTCAGGTGACGCGAGGAATCCTCCTTGGCCACCGCCGCCGAAGGCGTCCGACGTCCAACGTATCGAACCATCCGATCCCAACAAATCGATTGCGTCGTGGCTGGCCAATGATCCCGAAAAGGGGCCATTGATCACGACGTCGCCCCCGGATAGCGAGAAATCCTGCGGAAAAACCTGAAATTGACTACCGTAACTTGTATTGTCGAAGCGCCAGAGTGTGCTGCCATCGGCCGCGGCGAGCTTCACCAGGGTCTGTTGTGCATTTGCACAAGTCGGGTCTTGATATGTTGCACACGAGACGTTGGCGCCGTAACCAACGTAGATGTTGCCATCTGCATCGACGACCGGCGCGGATGCGTTGGTGTATTGCTGGCCTGGGTACTGCGCGCTAGGGTCCTGCAAGATGCGCTGCCAATGCAGATTTCCGGTCTGGTCGTCGAACGCTCCCACCCATGTGAAGCCATGGGAATTCGAACTGGACTCGGTACCTTGATTTTCCGCGACCACGGCCACGATCGTGCCGCTGCCGCTGGAAATCGTGGGAAGCGCTGGAGTCGAAAATCCATCCAGCGGCTGCGCGGTTTCCCACAGAGTCGCCCCAGTAACGCCATCCAGACGGCGCACGCGAATTTCGCGCGCGCCCGCATTCAAAACGAGCGCAACGCTGGCAATCTGCCCGCTGTCTTCTTCGACGCTGTCTGCCGCATAGACGCCCTCCGTTGTCGTGGCCGTAACGCTCGCAGGTGTCTGCAACTGTCCGGTTTGCGAATCGATCGGCTGCAGAAATACGGGACCGTACCCCTCGCTGGCGACGGCACTGATGTTGCTTCCCCCATCCGTTCCCGCTGCCACCATTTGCAACGAATGCCCGCTGCCATCCTGTGCAGGAATCGTCGTGGACCACAGGGTGGATCCCGTATCCGGGCTCAGGGCCGTCAATGTGTTACCGGAACCAACGAGTAGGTCGCCCGCGGTGACATTGGCGAAGGAAACCGACCCGGAAAACGTCTGCGTCCAGACGGCATGGCCATCTGAAGCGGCAAGGCGCTGGATCACACCATTGCCAGCTACGACGGGCTCAGCCGGACTACCGGCTATCGTCACCAACCCTGCCGTGGCGCTCCATGCTGTGGAACCGTCGCTCGCATTCAGCGCCAGCATGCCCGTGCTCGTGTTCAGAAGTACCAGTCCAGAGGAAACCGCTACTGGTTCGCCGGCCGTTGTCGAAGCGTTGTCGACAGTAACTTGCCACTGGATTTGGCCGGAAGCATCCAACTTGATGGCATCGACTCCAGAGCCGTTTGCGATTTCGGCGAATACATTCCCTGCCCCATCGGCCGCCACACTCGAGGGCAACACGCCGTTGCTGGCGTACTGCCAAAGCACGGCGCCGGTGACTGCATCGAACTCGGTTATCGAGTAGCACCCGGCCGTCACAAGCGTCTGCGCTGTCGGCGTGGCCAGCGACCACGCAGATTCTTCGCTATGCCACAAGATTGAGCCATCGGGGCCAATGCGTACCAGCAACGTGTTGAAGGTGTACTGCGGATTACCGACCGTCACGAAGGCTCCGCCGTCGGCCGTGGGCAGCATGGCGCCCAGTCCCGACCAGTCATAAAAAACGTTCGGGATATGGGTCGACCAGCGAATGCTCCCGTTTGAGGTAACACGGTCAACCCGAAAATCCTGGTTGTAACTCTCCCCTCCGATCAAGACATCGCCATCCGCAGCGATTGCCGTGGTGACGAACGCTGGCGCGCCTGTTGCAACGAAGCCAGTGGGCAGAACCCAGGGAGTGACTTGTACCGTCCAAGGATTGCTCCAAATCACCGCTTGGGCATCGCTGCTCATCGGCAGCGCAAACGCGACAAGACTTGCAGCAATGCGAGCGAAAATCCCTAGACGCATGCGCCACATATCGGCTACTCCCTTAAACCCACACCTAAACGCACACCGCCCATCAAAACGGAATCTCATCCTCGTCGAAATTGTCGCTCGCCGGCGCGGCGGGTGCGCTGCGCGCGGGCGCGGACTGCGGGCCGCGCGCGGGGCCGCGCTCGCGGCGCTCGTAGCCGCCGCCGGAACCGCCGCCTTCGCCGCCGCCTTCCTTGCCGCCGAGCATCTGCATCTCGTCGGCGATGATCTTGGTCGACCAGCGCTTGACGCCATCCTTTTCGTATTCGTCGGTGCGCAACTTGCCTTCGATGTAGACCTGCCGGCCCTTTTTCAGATATTCGCCTGCGATTTCCGCGAGGCGGCCGAAGAAGTCGACGCGATGCCATTCGGTGCGTTCCTGCTGCTCGCCAGTTTGCTTGTCCTTCCATGATTCGCTGGTGGCAAGGCGAATGCTGGTGATCGCGGTGCCGCTGGGCGTGTAGCGGGTTTCCGGATCGCCGCCGAGGTTGCCGACGAGGATGACTTTGTTGATGCCGCGTGCCATGACATTTTCCTTGCGAATGCGTCGAATTGCGTGGCCGAAAGCATAGCATGCGCACCCCACGCCGCCGCTGCCGGAATGCAGCGCGGCACGGTGTAGGAAAACGCCGATCCGGCACCGCTATAATTGTCGTTTCCAGCCACGATCCCGCCTCGCATGGCCATCGCTTCACCCGAATTGTCGCAACCTCTATCACGCTTCGCCAACGCGCAGGCGCTGGCCGCGCCCGGCATGGCGCGCGTCGACGCGCTGATCCGCGCGCGCCTGGCTTCCGAGGTGGTACTGGTCAACCAGATCGCCGAACACATCGTCGGCGCCGGCGGCAAACGCCTGCGCCCGATGCTGGTGTTGCTCGCAGCGCAAGCCGCGGGCTACCAGGGCACGCACGACACGTTGCTCGCCGCAGTGGTCGAGTTCATCCACACCGCCACCCTGCTGCACGACGACGTGGTCGACGAATCGGACCTGCGCCGCGGGCGCAAGACCGCCAACGCGCTGTGGGGCAACGCGGCCAGCGTGCTGGTCGGCGATTTCCTGTATTCGCGCGCGTTTCAGATGATGGTCGAGGCCAACGACATGCGCGTGATGCGCATCCTCGCCGACACCACCAACCGCATCGCCGAGGGCGAGGTGCTGCAACTGCTGAACATCCACAATCCGGACGTGGACGAGGCCGCCTACCTGCGCGTGATCGAACGCAAGACAGCCGTGCTGTTCGCCGCGGCCACGCGCCTGGGCGGCCTGCTCGGCGCGCTGCCGGCTGCGCAGGAAAACGCGCTCGCCGATTATGGCCTCAACCTCGGCTTCGCCTTCCAGATCGCCGACGACGTGCTCGATTACGTCTCTGACGCAGGCACGCTCGGCAAGAACATCGGCGACGACCTCGCCGAAGGCAAGGTCACCTTGCCGTTGATCCACGCGCTCGCCCACTCCGATCCGGCGCAGGCGGCGCATATCCGCCACGCCATCGAAACCGGCGGACTGGATGCGCTCGACGCAATCCTCGCCGCGATCCGTGCCAGCGGTGCGGTCGAGCGGGCGCGCGCACGTGCGCAAGGCTATGCCGACGCGGCGAAAGCGGCATTGTCCGCATTGCCGAAAACCGCGGCGCGCGATGCGCTCGAGGCTCTGGCGGATTACACATTGCGGCGCGACCACTGAACGCATCGCGCTTTGGAAATCGCTAACACCGGCGGGCTAAACTCCCGATTCGTCGCCAGCCAATCCGGAGCACGTCATGCGCCGCTTCTGCCTGTTGTACGCCGTTGCCGCCACCCCATTCGCTGCCGCTGCCGCGGCGCCGCATTACGCCGTCGTGCAACGCTACGCCATCGGCCAGCCCGGCGGCTGGGATTACCTCACCTATGCCGTCGACGGCCACCGGCTCTACGTCAGCCGCTTCGACCGCATGCTCGTGATCGATGCGAACTCCGGCAAGATCGAGGCGACGATTCCCGGCACCGACGGCGTGCACGGCGTCGCCCTCGTCCCCGAACTCGGCCGCGGTTACACCAGCAACGGTCGCGCCGATACGCTCACCGAGTTCGACCTTGCCACGTCCAAGCCACTGCGCACGATTCCTGTCGAAGGCCGAAACCCCGACGCGCTGATCTATGACCCGGCCTCCCGACACCTGTTCGCCTTCAATGGCGGCAGCCACGAGGTTAGCGTCGTCGATCCGGTCGCCGGCAAGCTGGTGGCGAAAATTCCGCTGCCCGGCAAACCCGAATTCGCCGCCAGCGATGGCGCCGGCAATGTCTACGTCAACATCGAGGACACCGCGCATCTGGCGTGCATCCTCAGCGCGACCAACAAGATGACGGCGGTGTGGAAGCTCGCCGATTGCGAGGAGCCTACCGGACTCGCGCTCGACATCGCGCACCATCGCCTGTTCTCGACC